>DAIMFM010000006.1:0-849 GCA_036724585.1 Burkholderiaceae bacterium
ATCAGCCGCACGAACATCTCCTCGGTGTCGACGCAGTCCTGGAAGCCGCACTGGCGCGCCTTGATGGTGCTCACGAGCGTGGGCAGCGCCGCCAGTTCGTCGCCGTAGGCGAAGTTGCGGTCCGCGTACTGGAAGGACAGGCCGACGAAGTCGCGCAGCGACTCGGGCGACTTCAGCGCGTAGCGCTTGTGGATGCGGCTCCACTGGTCCTGGCGCTTCGGCATCTCGACGGCGAGCGACATCGGCTTCGGCTCGCCCACTTCCATGCCGAAGGCATCGGCGATCGCCGGCCAGACCGTGGCCCACTCGAAGGCTTCGCCGTTGTTGATGTTGAACGTCTCGTTGCGGCACTCGGGCGCGACCGCCGCCCAGGCGCAGGCGCGCGCCAGCAGGTCGGCATCGACGGCCTGGACGATGCGCCGCGCGCCGCCGGGATAGGACAGGGGCTTGCCCTCGTCCTTGAGGATCGCGGCATACACGCCGATCGCCGGGATCGGGTTCATGGCGCTGCCCAGCGATTCGCCGAAGATCACCTGCGGGCGCAGGATCGTGAAGTGCCAGTCGGCGCCCGCCTGGCGCTCGCGCAGGTAGTCTTCCTGCAGCCAGTAGAAGTTGTCGTGCTGGTGGCGCGGCCAGCGCTCGCGCGCCGGCGCCGGCACCGCCTCGATGTGCACGCCGTAGGCCTTGGTTCCCTGCAACAGGGTGACGTGCCGCAGCCCCTCGGCGGCCACCAGCAGCGGATCGAGCAGGTTGCGCAGCATGGCGTCGTTGATCCGCATCTGCTCGGGGTCGCGCCAGCCCGCGATCAGCTCGTCCTTCTCGTAGAGCGCCGCATAGACGACGTGGGTG
>DAIMFM010000006.1:859-20040 GCA_036724585.1 Burkholderiaceae bacterium
GCCAGCAGCGCTGCAGCGTGCGCACGGGCGGCACGACGTGGGTGACGTCGCCCATCGCGCCGAAGGCCTGCGCGCAGGCCTCGCGGTCGGTCAGGTCGACCGAAACGAGATGGGCTTCGTCGAGCCCGGGCGGGCGCCGGCGCGAGACGCCGACGACCTCCCAGTCGGGCAGGGAAAGGAAATGACGGATCGCGGCGAACCCGACGAGACCGGACGCACCGGCCACCAGGACCTTCTTCTTCGCCATTGCTGCCTCCTTGGCGCCCCTGTCGCGACGGCGCTCGCCGCCCGTGCCGGACGCTCGCTCAGAAATACTCCATCAGCCGGACATGGTCCCCGAGCGGCTCCGGATCGCCGTCGTAGATCTTCTGCCCGGTCTTGAACACGGCCACCCGTCGCGCGATCGGCAGGCTGGCCTTCACGTTCTGTTCCACGATCAGGATGGTGGTGCCCATGGTCCGGTTGATCTCGACCACGCTCTGCATCACCTTCTCGACGAGGTTGGGCGCGAGGCCGATCGAGGGCTCGTCGAGCAGCATGAAGGCGGGCGCATGCATCAGGGCGATCCCGATCGCCAGCATCTGCTGCTGCCCGCCCGACAGGGTGCCGGCATGCTGGCTGCTGCGCTCGGCGAGGATCGGGAACATCGCGAACACGCGCTCGCGACGCTCGGCGAGCAGGCTGCGGTCGTCCTCGACGAAGCCGCCGAGCTCGAGGTTGTCGGCCACCGTCAGCGTGCGGAACACGCCGTGGCCCTGCGGCACGAAGGCGAAGCCGTCGGCGACATTGCGCGCCGGCGATCGGCCGGTGATCTCCTTGTCGCCCAGCCAGACCTGGCCTTCGTCGGGCCGCAGCAGGCCGAACAGCGCGCGCGCGAAGGTCGTCTTGCCGGCGCCGTTGTGGCCCAGCAGCAGGACGATGTCGCCGGCCGCGACGTCGAAGTCGATGCCTTCGACCACGCGCTTCTTGCCATAGCCCGCCGCCAGCCCGCGGACCTTCATCGAGATGCTCATCTGAAGTACCGCTCCGAAAGCTCCGGATCGTGCATCAGCTCGTCGGGGGTGCCTTCCGCGAGCTTGCGACCTTCGTCGAGGAACACGACCTGGCTGCACAGCTCGCGGATCACGTCGAGGTTGTGCTCGATGATGCACAGCGTACGCCCGGATTCGGCCAGGCGCCGGAACACCGGCATCACCTTGGCCAGCGCGTTGGGCGCGAGTCCCGAGAGCGGCTCGTCGAAGAGCAGCGCCTCGGCGCCGGTGGCGAGCAGGCGCGCGACCACGAGCAGCTTCTCCTCGGCATAGGAGAGGTCGGAGGCGAGGTCTCCGGCGCGCTCGCCGAGGCCGACGAACTCGAGGATGGACATCGCCCGCCCGAGGTTCTCGCGCTCCTCGGCCCGAACCTTCCAGGGCATGAAGTACACGTACCAGAGGTTGTCCCCGCTCTGGTTCGGCAGCGCGACCAGGACATTCTCGAGCACCGACAGATTGGTGAAGAGCTTGAGGTCCTGGAAGGATCGGGCGACGCCGGCGCGGACGATCTGGTGCGGCTTGAGTCCGCGCAGGGAGCGCTCCCGGTAGGTGACCTCGCCCTCGTTGGGCTGCAGGAAGCCGGTGAGCAGGTTGAAGGCGGTGGTCTTGCCGGCGCCGTTGGGCCCGATCAGGCCGGTGATCCGGCCCGGGGGGATGCTGATGTCGAAGTCGCGCACGGCGACGATGCCGCCGAAGCGCTTGGACAGGCCCTTGCCCTCGAGCGCCGCGCCGGCGGCCTGCGTCGCCACCGGCGGGCGCTCGGGCGGCGCGCGCAGCGAGCTGGCCGAGGCCGATTCGGGCAACAGGCCCTGGGGGCGCAGCCGCAGCATCACGATGAGCAGCAGCCCGTAGAGCATGTTGCGCGACTTGTCGGCCACGTCGGGCGGCATGTCGACGAACTTGAGCATCTCGGGCAGCGCCACCAGCACCAGCGCGCCGACGATCGAACCGAGCAGGTTGCCCGTGCCGCCGATGATCACCATCGCGAGCATGTAGATCGTGAGCTCGACGGTGAAGGCCTCGGCCGAGACGAAGGTGAAGTAGTGCGCGTAGAGCCAGCCGCCCACCGCCGCGAGCCCGGAGGCGACCGCGAACACGGTGAGCTTCATCGCGACCACGTTCTTGCCGATCGCCTGGACCGCCGCCTCGTTCTCGCGCATGGCCTTGAGCGCCCGGCCGAAAGGCGAAGCGCCCAGGCGCCACGCGATGGCAAAGCAGATCGCGGCGGTGACCAGCGCCACCGGCAGGAACTTGCCCGGCGAATTGAGGACAATGCCGAAGAACTCGAGCCGCGGGATCCCGCGGATGCCGTCGGTGCCGCCGGTGAGGCTCGTCCAGTTGATCAGCACGGTCGTGACGATCACCTGCAGGGCGAGCGTGACGATCACGAGGTAGTCGCCGCCGATGCGCAACGCCGGCAGCGCGATGACGATGCCGAGCACCGCGGTGACCAGGATGCCGGCGAGGAGCGGGATCGGGAACGGCAGGCCGTAGGTACCGGCGAGGATCGCCGTGGCATAGGCGCCGACGCCGAAGAAGGCGGCATGCGAGAGCGCGAACAGGCCCGCGTAGCCGATCAGCAGGTTGAACGAGCTGGCGAGGATGATGTACATGGACACCATCACGCAGATGTGCAGCAGGTAGTCCATGGCTCAGCGCCCCCCGAAGAGGCCGCGAGGCCGGAACAGCAGCACCACGAAGAGCACGACGAAGGCCACCGAGCTCTGCCATTCCGTCGGGATGCGCACCATGCCGGTGCTCTCGACGATGCCCAGTACCAGTCCGCCGAGCACCGCGCCGCGCAGGGAACCGACGCCACCGACGACCACCGCGACGAAGGCCATGAACACCGCGATGAAGCCCATGTGCGCGGTCGCCCCGTCCTTGAAGAGGATGAGGGCGGCCGGCACCGCCGCGATGGCCGAGCCGATCGCGAAGGCAATGATCGAGACCCGGGCGGTATCGATGCCGATGACCCGCGCCATCTCGACGTTGTCCGTCATGGCGAGCACCGCCTTGCCCATCCGGGCGCGGGTGAGATAGAGCCCGAGCGCGATCGACACGACGAGGAAGGCGCCCACCTGCAGCATCTGCGACCCGGTGAGGACCAGCGGCCCCATGATCAGGATGCCGGCCGGCGGATTCGGCACGACCTTGGTGTCGGTGCCGAAGATCACCCCGATCGCGTTCTCGATGACGATGAAAAGCCCGAGCGAGGCGATGAGCACCACCAGCGGCGGGCTGCCCCGTCGCTCGAAGGGCTGGTAGACGACGAGATAGGACAGCACGCCCAGCACGGCGCCGGTGACGACGCTGGCCAACATCGCCAGCCAGAGCGGCGCACCGAAGTGCGCCGCGACGAACCACGCGCCGTAGGCCGACACGGCATAGATCGGCCCGTAGGCGAAGTGCACCACCCGCGTGGTGCCGAAGATCAGCCCGAAACCGAGGGCGAGCAGGGCGTAGTGGCTGCCGTTGACCAGGCCGTTGGCAAGCAGCTGGACCAAGAGATCCACGTCGAAATCTCCTCAGGTGCCGCGGCGCCTGCCGCGGCCCGGTCCATGGTCAGTCGGCCTCGACCATCTGCTGGAACTCGCTCTTGCCGTTCACGACCTTGAAGAGGCCGACGCGCTTCTTCGCCACGCCGTTCTCCTGGATGGTCATCTGGCCGCCGTACACGCTGTCGAACTTCGGGTTCTCGTACAGGGCCTTCTTGAGGACCTCGGCATCCATGTAGTCGCCGCCCTTCTCGCGGCCGCGCCGCAGCAGCTCGGCGATCATGTACACGCCTTCGTAGTAGTTGGCCGCGTAGAAGTCGGGCGCCTTGCCGTTGCGCTTCTCGTAGTCGGCGGCGAACTGCTTGGACCAGTCGTCGGACGGCGCGAAGTAGTCGTTGATGTACATGTAGCCCTCGGCATGGGCCCCCGCGATCTGCGCGTCGTTCTGGGTGAACTCGACGCCGATCACCGGCTGCTTCATGCCGAACTCGCGGATGCGCTTGATCGCGAGGCCCGGCTCGGGCGTGAACAGCCACAGGCCGATCGCATCCGGGTTGCTCGCCCGCAGCTTGGCGATCTGGGTGTCCATGTTGGTCGTGCCCGGGCTCACCGCTTCGCTGGCGACGATCTTGCCACCCTTGTCTTCCCAGTAGGGCCGCACGGCGCTCACGATGTTGTCGCCGGCATCGTTCTTCCAGTGCAGGTCGGCGAGCTTCTTGTGGCCCTGGGAACTGAGGTACGACGCCGCGGCCACGCCGAGGTCGGCGGCGAGCGAGCGGTTGTGGAAGATGTACTTGGACACGCCCACCAGCGTGTTGGACACGCCGCCGCCGTTGAGCAGCAGGATGTGGTGCTGGTCGGCGATCGGCGCGATCGCCTGCGTCGGGGCCGTGAACGAGGTCATGACGAGCCGGACCTTGTGGATCGTCATGAGGCGGTTCATCGCCGAGACGGCCTCCTGGGCGTTGCCCGACTTGTGGTCCTCGATGACCGCCTCGAGCTTGATGCCGTTGACGCCGCCCTTGGCGTTGATCTCGTCGACCGCCTGCTGGATGCCGGCGCTCATCACGGTGCCGTAGAAGCTCGCCGGGCCGCTCATGGCGAGGATCGCGCCGATCTTGTAGGTCTCGGGGTCCTGGGGCGGCTGGTTCTGGGCCTGCGCGGGCGCGCTGCCGATCATGCCGGCCGCGAACAGCGCGGCGACGCCCAGCGAGAACTTGCGCTTGGATGGTTTCATGCCTGTCTCCTCCGTGGATCTACGGGTTCGGGTCGCGCGCCCCGACGGCCCTGCGGCGTCGGAATGGTTTTTTGCTGTATGAAACTCTAGGGCTGGAGTACGATTCTAATCGTGGACATTCGCGACGGTCAATGCGAGAGTCGGCTCGAACCGCGGGCCGCGTGCGCCGGCCGTGTTTCGATCGCTGAAATGCACCCGGCGCCCCGACCGGCCGGAGGAGTCGACGATGATCGGGCAGACCCTGTCTTCGCTTCCTTGCCTGCTGGGCCGGCCCGCTGGCGCGACATCGCTGCTGGCCGACCATCGCGACGCGGTCGACGCGCCCGGCTTCGAGGCGCGCGTGATGCGCTGCGTCGCCTGGCTGCGCGAGCAGGGCATCGGCCCCGGCGACCGGGTGGGCGTCTGGCTCGTCAACCGGATCGAATGGCTCGTGCTGCTCTTCGCACTGGCCCGGATCGGCGCCACCCTCGTGGCGATCAACACCCGCTACCGCGCCTCTGAGCTCTCGTACATCCTGGAGCGCTCCGGCGCCCGCCTGCTGGTGATGCAGCTCGACTTCCGCGGCATCGACTTCCCCGGCGTGCTGGCCGGCGTCGATGGCGGCCGCATCCCGGCGCTCGCGCGCATCGCCATCGTCGATGCCGGGACCGACCTGCCGTCGCGCCTGCTCGGGCGGCCCACGGTCGCCTTCGACGCCTTCGGGCGGCGGGAACCGGGCGTGGCGAACGCTCGCGGCGCTACCGACGCTACCGGCGATCGCGTCGATGACATCGATGACGGAGACGAGGATCCCGACGCCGTCACGGTGCTCTTCACCACGTCGGGCACCACCCGCGGCCCGAAGCTCGTGATGCACACGCAGCGCAGCCTCGCCGTCCATGCATGCCATGTCGCCCGGGCCCACGGCTTCGATGCGCCCGGCGCCGGCCTGGTGGGCGCCCTGCCCCTGTGCGGGACCTTCGGGCTGGCCGCTGTCCTGGCCGCCATGGCCGCGGGCGCGCCCACCGTGCTGCTCGAGGCGATCGATCCGGCGCGCATCGCGAGCCTGCTGCGCGACCATGCGCTGACGCATCTCTACGGCAGCGACGAGATGTACCGCCGGCTGCGCGAGGGCGCGCCGGGCGAGCGCCCGTTCCCGGCAGCGCGCGTCTTCGGCTACGCCGCCTTCCAGCCCGGCAGCGCCGATTTCGCCCGTGCGGCCTGGGACGACGGTGTGCCCATCCTCGGCCTCTACGGCTCCAGCGAGGTGCAGGCGCTCTTCTCGATCCAGCGCCCCGACGGCACGTCCGGGGAGCGCGCCGAGGGCGGGGGCTACCCGGCCGCCCCGGAGGCCGAGGTCCGCATCCGGGACGTCGAGTCCGGCCGCCTCCTGGGGCCCGGCATGGTGGGCGAGATCGAGATCCGCGCGCCGGGCAACTTCGTCGGCTACCTCGGCGATCCCGAGGCCACCGCGGCCGCCATCGGCGCCGACGGCTTCTTTCGCAGCGGCGACCTCGGGCGCCTGCGCGAGGACGGCAGCTTCGTCTACCTGACGCGCAGCGGCGATGCCGTCCGGCTCGGCGGCTTCCTCGTCAACCCGGTCGAGATCGAGGACGCGCTCGGCGCACTCGACGGCGTGGCCGATGCAGCCGTCATCGGCGTCGACCTGGCGGGACAGTCGCGCTGCGTGGCCTTCGTGGCGCCCCGCCTTGGCGCGGAGCTCGATGAAGCGGGACTGCTCGCCGCGGCCCGCCAACGCATGGCCGGCTTCAAGGTGCCGGCGCGGATCTGGTTGCTCGACGCGCTGCCCGTGACCGTCAGCGCCAATGGCGCCAAGTTCCAGCGGGCGAATCTCCGCGAGTTGGCGTTGGCGCGACTCGGCGTCGCGCCCGCCCCCGGCTGACCCTTTTGTCCAGCGAAAACCCATGCCGATACGATTGACGTCGAATCCGGCCGCCGACTACGATGGGCCGAATACAGGTTCATCGAATGAAATCGGAGACTCGGTCGAAGTGAAGCCCGCTGCCGTCCGCCGCGAGCCCTCGCGCGCGCCGATGCCAGCACCCGCGCCGGCCCCCGCGCCCAGCTCCTCGGTCCAGAAGGCCTGCCGGATCCTGCGCGTGATGTCCGACTCGCGCAATGCGCGCCTGACCGACATCGCCACCGCCTCCGGCCAGGACAAGGCGACGACGCTGCGGCTGCTCGACGTCCTGGTGCGCGAGGGCTTCGTCCTGCGCGACCCGCAGACCAAGCGCTACACCCTGGGCACCGAGACCTTCGTGCTCGGCGCGGCCGCGGCCGCGCGCTTCGATCCTCGCCCGATCGTGCGCCCGGCGCTGATCCGCCTCACCAGCGCCTTCCTCGACAGCACCATCCTGTCCATTCCGCGCGGCGCCGAATCGGTCTGCGTCGACCTCGAGCTCGGCACCTTCCCGATCCGCGCGAACTACCTCGAGATCGGCAGCCGCCGGCCGCTGGGCGCGGGCGCCGGCAGCCTCGCCCTGCTCGCCTGGATGCCCGATGCGGAGATCGAGGCCATGCTGCCGACCATCATCGAGCGACTGCAGCGCTATCCCCGGATCGACCGCAAGGTGCTCGAGCACCACATCGAGGAATCACGCCGCCGCGGCTATGCGCTGATGGTCGACCTCGTCGTCGACCGCATGGGCGGCATCGCCGTGCCGATCCTCGGCAGCGACCGGCGCCCGGTGGCGGCGATCAGCATCGCGGCGCTCACCGAACGCATCTACTCGCGCGAAGCGGAACTCGCCGAGGCCCTGCTGCGCGAAGCCCAGGCCTGCTCGAGCAGCGCCGGCGGCATGCTGCGCGAGGCCCAGGGTCGATGAGGTCCGCCTGGATCGCCGGCGTGGGCAATACCGCCTTCGGTCGCCTCGAAGGCCAGGACACGCTCGACCTGATGGCGGCCGCCGGCGCCGCCGCGCTCGAGGACGCCGGCCGCTCGCGCGCCGCGATCGACGGCGTGCTGTGCGGCTACGCGACGACGACGCCGCACCTGATGCTCTCGACGCTCTTCTGCGAACGTGCCGGCATCCGTCCCGCCTATGCGCACGCGATGCAGCTCGGCGGGGCCACCGGCGGCGCCATGCTGATGCTCGCCCGCGAACTGGTGCGGGCCGGGCGCTGCGACAACGTCCTCGTGGTCGCCGGCGAGAATCGCGCCACCGGCCAGGCGCGCGACAGCTCCATCCAGACCCTGGCGCAGGTCGGCGACGCCGACTTCGAAGTGCCCTACGGCGGCTCGGTGCCGGCCTACTACGCGCTGCTCGCGGCGCGCTACATGCACGAGACCGGCCTCACCGAGGCGGATCTCGCCGAATTCGCGGTGCTGATGCGCGGCCATGCCGCACGCCATCCCGATGCCCACCTGCGCGAACCCATCACGGTCGACGACGTGCTCGCCTCCAAGCCGATCGCCAGCCCGCTCAAGCTGCTCGACTGCTGCCCGATCTCCGACGGGGCGATGGCCCTGGTCGTGAGCGCGAGCCCGGCGCCCGACGCCGCGGTGGCGATCCGCGGCGCCGGCCAGGGCCACCGCCACCAGCACCTGAGCGCGATCGAGGACACCACCAACTACGGCGCCCGCGACGCCGCGCAGCGCGCCTTCGCCGATGCCGGCCTGGGGCCCGGCGACGTCGATCTCCTGGAAATCTACGATTCCTTCACCATCACCCTGGCGATCCTCCTCGAGGAAACCGGTTTCGCGCCGCGCGGCGGCTGCGCGCAGCGGCTGCGCCGGGGCGACTTCGCGCTCGACGGTCCGCTGCCCCTCAACACCCATGGCGGCCTGCTCTCCTTCGGCCACTGTGGCGTGGCCGGCGGCATGGCGCATGCGGTCGAGGCCTTCCGGCAGCTCGCCGGGCGCGCCGGCGAGCGACAGCTGCCGGACAGGCGGTGCGCCTTCGTGCATGCCGACGGCGGGGTGATGTCGTCGCACGTCAGCCTGCTCCTGGCCCGCGAGGATTCCCGATGACGCAAGGATCCCCGCACGCCTTCCATGCCGCCGCCGTCCCCTTCCTCGAGGGCCTCGCCCGGCGCGAGGTCCGCTACCAGGCCTGCACCGACTGCGGCCACGCGCAGACCCTCGCGCGCCATGCCTGTTCGCGCTGCGGCGCGACGTCGCTCGAATGGCGCCGCACGAGCGGCCGCGGCACCGTCTATTCGCGCACCGAGGTGATGCGGGCGCCCTCGCAGGCGTATCGCGCGCTCGTGCCCTACACCATCGTGATCGTCGAACTCGACGAGGGACCGCGCCTGATGGGCCATGCCCAGCCCGGGCTCGCGATCGGCGACCGGGTCGAGGCCGGCTTCTTCGAGTTCGAGGAACGCACGCTGCTGCGCTTTGCCGCCCCGGGCGGCGATACCTGATCCACGACTGCACGGCAGGGAGACAGCCATGTCCAACGACGCGCTCAAGCACGCCTTCGACCCCGCCTCGATCGCGATCATCGGCGCCTCCGACGACCCCAACAAGATCGGCGGCCGGCCGATCCACTACATGCGCCGCCACGGCTATCGCGGCGAGATCCTGCCGGTCAACCCGAAGCGCCAGGTCGTCCAGGGCCTGCCCGCCTACCCGTCCTTCGAGGCGCTGCCGCGGGTGCCCGAGGTAGCCGTCGTGGCGGTCGCCGGCGACGCCGCGGTCGCCGCGGTCGCCGAATGCGCGCGAGCCGGCGTCAAGGTCGCGGTCGTGATGGCCTCCGGCTTCGGCGAGCTCGGCCCCGAAGGCCGGGCGGTGCAGGACCGCATGGTGGCCGACGCCCGCGCGCACGGCATGCGCATCGTGGGCCCGAACACGCAGGGCATCGCCAACTTCGGCACCGGCGCGATCGCCAATTTCTCCACGCTGTTCACCGAGATCCCGCCACAGGACGGCCCGGTCGCGATCGCCAGCCAGAGCGGCGGCATGAGCCAGGTCATCTACGGCCTGGTGCGCGGTCGCGGCATCGGCGTGCGCCATGTGCACGCCACCGGCAACGAAGCGGACGTCACCGTCTCCGACATCGCCTGGGCGGTCGTCCACGATCCCGACGTGCGCCTGCTGCTCGTCTATTTCGAGTCGATCGCCGACCCGGCGCTGCTCGCGCGCGCCGCCGCGGTCGCCCGCGAGCGCGACCTGCCCATCGTCGCGCTCAAGGCCGGCCGCTCGGCGAGCGGCCAGCGCGCCGCCTCCTCCCACACCGGCGCGCTCGCCAACGAGGACCGGGTCGTCGATGCCTTCCTGCGCCACCATGGCATCTACCGGGTGCGCGACCAGAACCTGCTCGCGCGCGCGGCCGATGCCTACCTGCACGGCTGGCGCCCCGAGGGCCGGCGCCTGGTCGTGATCAGCAACTCGGGGGCGAGCTGCGTGATGGCCGCCGACGAGTCCGAAGCGCTCGGGCTGCCGCTCGCCGAACTCGCGCCGCAGACCCGCGCCGCCGTCGCCGCGAAGCTGCCGGGCTTTGCCAGCGCGGCGAACCCCATCGACATCACCGCGGCGCTGCTCTCGAACAGCGGGCTGTTCGGCGACGTCCTGCCGCTGCTCGCCGAGGACCCGGCGGCCGACCTCTTCTTCATCGACATCCCGGTCTCCGGCGCCGGCTACGACGTCGAGGCATTCGCCCGCGATACCGCCGCCTTCGCCGCGAAGACCGGCAAGCCGGTGGCGGTCGCGGCCTGGCAGCCCGGGATCGCGCGCGTCTTCCGCGAGGCGGGCGTGGCGGTCTTCGACCATGGGGTCGACGCCCTGGGCGCGCTGGCGCAGGTCGCCGACCATGCCGCGCTGATGCGCGCACCGCGCGCCGATTGGCCGGCGCCGGTCCCGGTCGAACTGCCGCCCGGCGACGAGCGCTTCCTCGACGAGGCCGCGAGCCTCGCGCTGCTTGCCGGCCGCGGCCTGCCGGTGGTCGAGCATCGCCTGTGCCGCACGCCGGCCGAGGCGCGCGCCGCCTTCGACGCGATCGGCGCGCCGGTGGTGGTCAAGGCCTGCTCGGTGGACGTGCCGCACAAGTCCGAGCACGGCCTCGTCGCCCTCGGCATCGCCGATGCCGACGCCGCCGAAGCCGCCTTCACCGGACAGTGGACGAAGCTCGCCGACATGGGCGCGCGCCGCGACGGCGTGCTCGTCGCCGCGATGCGCCGCGGCCTGCACGAGTTCATGGTCGGCGCGCGCGTCGATCCCATCTTCGGCCCGGTGGTACTGGTGGGCGACGGCGGGCGCAACGTCGAGGCCCTGGGCGATGTCGCCGTGCTGGTGCCGCCCTTCGATGTCGACGAGGTGCTGGCCGCGCTCGATCGCCTGCGCATCGCGCCGCTCTATGCAGGCGTGCGCGGCGAGCCGGCCTGGGACATGGCCGCCCTTGCGGAGATCGCCGTGGCGCTCGGCCGCCTCGTGCGCGACGCCGACGGCCGCATCGCCTCGCTCGACATCAACCCGGTGATCGTCGGCGCCGCCGGCGAGGGCGCGGTGATCGTCGATGCGCTGGCCGAACGCGCAGGCGACGGGGCGGCGACATGAGCCGGACCATCCGCATCGGCGCCGGCTCCGCCTGGTGGGGCGACCGGATCGAGCCGGCTGCCGCCAATGCCGAGCACGGCGAGCTCGACTACCTCTGCTTCGAGACCATGGCCGAGGCCACTGTCTCTGCTGCCCAGGTGCGCGCCCGGCGCGACCCGGCCTTCCCCGGCTACGACACCTGGCTCGACGACCGCATGCGGGCGGTGCTGCCCGGCTGCATGCGCCAGGGCACCCGCATCGTCAGCAACCAGGGCTGGATCAATCCGCGGGGCGCGGCCGAGCGCATCGCCCACTGGCTGCGGGAATTCGGGCATCGCGGCGTGAGGATCGCGGCGGTCGACGGCAGCCTGATCACCGACCGGGTGCTGGCGATCGCCGGGCCGATCCTCGAGAACGGCGCTTCGGTCGCGACGCTGGCCGACACCCTGGTCTCGGCCGAGGCCTATCTCGGCGCGGAGCCGATCGTCGAGGCGCTCGCCGCGGGGGCGCAGGTCGTGGTCACCGGCCGAGTGGCCGACCCGTCGCTCTTCGTCGCCCCGATGATCCACGAGTTTGGCTGGGATCCGCTCGACCACGCACTCGTCGGTCAGGGCAGCGGCATCGGCCATCTGCTCGAGTGCGGTGCGCAGGTCACCGGCGGCTATTTCTCCGACCCCGGCTTCAAGGACGTGCCCGAGCCGTGGAACCTCGCCTTCCCGATCGCCGAGGTCGCGTCCGACGGCAGCGCGGTGATCGGCAAGCTCGCCGGCACCGGCGGTGCCATCGATCGCAGGACGGTGATCGAACAGATGCTCTACGAAGTCCACGACCCGGCAAGCTACATCACGCCCGATGTGGTGGTCGACTTCACCAGCGCCCGCATCGAGCAGGTCGGCCCCGACCGGGTGCGCGTCTCGGGCATCGGCGGCAAGCCGCGCACACCGACACTCAAAGCCTCGATCGGTTGTGCCGAAGGCTTCATCGGCGAGGACATGTTCTTCTACGCCGGCCCCGGCGCGCTGCGCCGGGCCCGCCTGGCGAAGCGCATCCTCGAGGAGCGTTTCCGGATCGTCGGCCTGCAGGCCGAGGACCTGCGCATCGATTTCCTGGGCTTGAACGCGATCCACGGCGATGCGACCCCGGCCGATGCACCCGAACCCTACGAAGTGGCGGTGCGCGTCGCGGCGCGTACCCGCACGCGCGAGGAAGCCAACAAGGTCGGTCGCGAGGTCGACGGCATGGCGGTCTCGGGCGTCGCCCATACCGGCAAGCGGGTGCCGCACGCCGATCGGGTGCGCGAGGTGATCGGGGTGTGGTCGTCACTGGTGCCGCGCGACGCGGTGCATCCGGCCATCAGTTATCTGGAAAGCTGAGGACCTGCGAGCGAAACATGAAAGTACGCCTCCAGCACCTCGCGCACGCCCGCTCGGGTGACAAGGGCAATACCGCGAACATCGCCGTCATCGCCTACGAGCCGCAGTTCTATCCACTGCTCGTCGAACAGCTGAGCGCCGAGCGGGTCCGCGAGTTCTACCGCGGCGCGATCACCGGCGCGGTCGAACGCTACCCCGTCGAGGGCTTGAGCGCGATCAACTTCGTCTGCCACGGCGCGCTCGGCGGCGGCGTCTCGCGCAGCCTGTGCCTGGACAACTACGGCAAGGCGCTGTCGGCCGCGCTGCTCGGCTTCGAGATCGAAGTGCCCGGGGACCTCGTGCCGCTGCTGCGCGGCATGGAGACGAGCGCGGCCTGATCCGCACACCGCCTCCGGCGCCGAGGCTCGCTGCGTGCCTCGGCCCTACGCGATGACCACGACGGTTGGCGTCATCCCGAGCTTCCTGGCGCGCCGGGCGAATCCACGATCGTCGAAGCTTGCGACGCTGTCGCAGCCCCTGTAGCTCGCGTGATGCAGCGCGTCCGCGAAATCGATGCCGGCCGCGGCATTGGACAGCGCTTGCTGCACGACAGCACGATCCTCGACCGTGATGTGTGATCGGGAGAAGCCATAGTAGCCGCGCATGACCCATTCGAGTTCGAGGATCACCGTCTTGCTCACCATCAGCGACTGGCCGGACTCGATCAGGCGGCGGGCTGCGACGCGTTGCCGTTGCGACTGGTCATCGACCGCATCGTCGATGTAGTAGCGGGCCAGAACGTTGGTATCGAGGCCGATCATCGCTTGACCAGTGATGCCGGGTCGAGGTCCGCAGGCACCGAAGACCGCCGGCTCTTGAGCATGCCGTAGCCGCTGGCTTCGCTGCTCGCCGGTGAACTGTGGACTCGCATCTCCACATGGTTGCCGACCAGCCTGAACTCGATCCGGCTGCCTTGCCGAATCCCGAGTTGCTGCCGCAGCGCCTTCGGGATCGTGACCTGCCCTTTGCTGGTAACTGAGGTGGTTTCCATGAACTTTCGCAGCAGACGCGCCCTCGTTTGCCTGGTATCCAGTGCTGGTAATACTCGGTAATACTAACAGCTTCCGCGAGATCGAGCAACAGCGGCAACGCCCCGGGAGGTGGGCTGCGCGCACCGCCCCGCGGCCGCGCACGCTCTCGGGCTATTGCTGACGCGCCTGCTCGTTCAGCCCGGCACCGGCCGCAGGGTTACGCCGGCAAGGAAGAAGCCGTCGCCATCGACCGGGCAGCCGTGCCGGGCGGCGGCCGCCAGTACCGCCGACGGATCGGGCACCGCGACGTCGACCGCCGTGAGCCGCTCGGGCGAGCCAGCCGGCGCGGCCACGATCCGCGCCATCCCGAGATCGAAAGGCAGGGCCCAGCTGCCGTCGTCCCGCGCCTGCGGCTCGATCGCCATGATCCGTCCCCAGTGGGCTGCAAGGCCGGCCGGGTCCGGACTGCGGACCTCGATCGCGGGCATCGCCGACACGAGGTCGAGGCGCTGCTGCTCGCGCCAGTGCTCGCCGGCCGGGCCGTAGGCTCCGTCGAGATCCTCGCCGCCAACGGTGTGATCGAACTCGAGCATGGTGGCGCGGCAATCCACGGGATGGAACTGCGAGCCGAAGAAGTGCGGGTAGTCCAGTGCATGGGCGATCCGCACGCCCATCGCCTCGGCGCGTGCGCGTCGCTCGAGGGGGTCGTTGCAATCGAAGATCGCCATGTAGCCGCCCTGCCCGCCGCTGCGCTCGATGAAGCGCCCGGCAGCGGTGCTGCGCGCCGGCGCCGACGGATCGATCGGCGCGACGACTTCGAGGAAGGCATGGCCGAACACGAAGAGGGCGTTGACGAGCCCGTACTTCGCAACGGCGTCGTCGCGATGGCAGACCTCGAGGCCGAAGATCTCGCCGACAGCGTCGACCGCCGGCTCGAGTGAGGGGGCGGCAAGGCAGACCTGCCGCAGGTGCAGGTAGTCGGGCATCATCTCGTCTCCAAGGGCGCGCCGATCGCGCATCGCAACGTCGGCCAGCGCCCACGCGCCTCGGCCACTCTCGATGGGCCAGCATAGCACCCGACCCCGGCTCTCCGTATTCGGATCGCTCCCTTGACAAGGAACGGTACGCCGTAACACTCTTCCTGCCTTCCCAAGGGCCCTGATGATCCTCCGACCGTGCGGCCTGCTCGACCTACCCATGATCAATGAGTACGACTAGGAAAAGTCCTGACCGGCCCGCCGGCATCATCCCGCAGGGACTCGCGCCCAAGTATCTCGGCGAAGATCTTGCGGGCGACGTTGCCGCCTTGAACGAACGCTCCGGAGACGGTACGCGACGAAGCCTGATCGTTGCGGCAGCGATCGCCCTCCTGGCGGAACGCGGATACGAGGGCATCGACATGCGAACCCTCGCAAGCCATGTTGGCCTGAAGGCCCCGACCCTGTACAACTACTACAGCTCCAAGGACGAACTCCTCGCGGCCGCAATCGAATTCGGGATGGACGACTTCTTCTCCTACGTACTCGACGACCTCCCCGACGGCACCGCCCGCGAGCAGCTGCATGAGGTCGTGCGGCGTCATTGCCTGTACAAGATGCGCTACCGGATCCTGGCCCGGGCGAATGATCGCGTCATCGATCCAAAATTCACGAAGTACGTGTTCCCGGAAGATGTCTATCAGAAGTTTTCCATGCGGATGCGCACGTATCGCCATACAGTCCAGCAGATGGTCGCGGCATTCATGAACCGCGACTATCCAGCGTCACCGACGCTCGTCACCATTGCCATCCTGACTCAGTGCGACAGCCTTGCGTACTGGTACACGCCCGAAGGCAGCTACACCGAACGCCGGATAGTCGACCATACGTTGAGTATGGTCAGACGGTTGTGCGGGCACCTGGACTGAGCTACATCTGCACGAGCTGCTTGCCGAACTTGTTGCCACTCATCATGTTCATGAAGGCGGCGGGCGCGTTCTCGATTCCTTTCGTGATCGTTTCCCGGTACCTGACCTTCCCGTCCGCGACGAATCCCGCCAGCTCGGCAAAAGCGGTCGGCCACTGATCCATGTGGTCCGTGATGATGATACCCCGTTGTGCATCGGGATCGGCTGGCCTGAATAGCCCGCAATCAGGCCGCACAGGGCGATCCGGGAGAACGCCGCCATATTGACCAGTGCCGCGTCCAGGATACTGCCGCCAACATTCTCGAATAGACAATCGATGCCGTCGGGTGCGAGCTCGACCAAAGCCTTGCCGACATCCTCCGCCTTGTAGTCGATGCATGCGTCGAAGCCATACTCGTGCTGCACCAGCTGACAGTTCTGCGGTCCACCAGCGATTCCGATCACCCGGCAGCCCGCAAGCCGGGCCAGTTGTCCGGCCACCGAGCCGGCAGCTCCAGCCGCTGCGGAAATCACCACGGTTTCTCCGGGCACCGGCCGCAGGAACTGCCGCACCCCGATCCAGGCCGCCAGGCCCGGCGTCCCGATGACCCCGAGCCAGGCTGACGCCGGTACCCTCGAGACATCGATCTGGCGCAGATCGGAACCGTCAGAAATCGAGTATTCCTGCCAGCCGCCGAGGCCGGCCACTGTGTCGCCGGATCGGAAACCCTCCTGTCGGGATTCGAGTACCGTACCGACGGTACGGCCCACCATCACCTGCCCCAGGGCTTGCGGCGGCGCATAGGACGCGACATCGTCCATACGGCCGCGCATGTAGGGGTCAACCGACAGGAACTCGTGCCGAACGAGCACCTGCCCTTCCTGCAGCTCGGGCACCGGCACTGTTTCCAGCTGGAACTGCCTCTCGGTAACTTCTCCCTGCGGCCGCTCGACAAAAAGGCATCGCCGGTTCTTCAGCGTGCGCATCAAGGGTTTCCTCCATCAGGATCAGACAGACAACCTGGCGGTCACTCGCGCAGCCTCGCGGGCCGCCCCCGCTTTCCAGAAAGCTGCGCCACCCAGTGCGTGACGCTGCCCATGATGCCGCCCCGGAACCCGAGGGCGCACAGGATGAAGAACAGCCCGACGATCAGCACGGCGGAACTGCCAAAAGTTCCGATGGCCTCGATGCCGGTCCATGACGCAAGCTCGTGCGCCACGCCTTCGGTCCGATTCAGCAACGTCACGATCAGGGTTGCCCCGACGACTGGGCCGGATAGAAAACCGACCCCACCCACCAGGGACATTACCAGCGGATCGCCGGAAGCCAGCCAGTGAACATCACTCAGGGTGACGAACCCCTGACTCAGCGCCTTGATCGAACCTGCCAATCCCGTGAACCCGGCCGACAGGATAAAAAGGATCAACTTGTATAGATAGGTGTCATACCCTAGCGACATGACACGTGATTCGTTGTCCTTGATCGCCCGCAGCACATCCCCGTACGGCGAATGTACGATTCGCGCGATCGCGAGCAGGACGAGCACGGTGAGCACCAGCACGCAGTAATACAAGGTTACGTCGTTGTGCAGATCAAGCAGGCCGAATAATCTTCCGCGCTCGATTCCCTGCATCCCGTCTTCCCCACCCGTGGCAGGGAGTTGCAGGCAGATGAAATACACCAGCTGCGCGAACGCCAAGGTGATCATGGCGAAGTAGATTCCGCTCCTGCGGATCGAAAGAACCCCGACCCCGAAACCCAGCAACGCGCCAGAACATACACCGGCGAGCAGGGCCAGTTCAGGACTGACGCCATAGCGGACGACAAAGTATCCGGCAAGGTAGCCGCTCGAACCGAAAAAGGCAGCATGACCGAGCGACAGCAGCCCTCCGTAGCCAAGTAGCAGATGGAATGCCGCGGCGAAGATGGTGTAGAAGAGGATGTTGATCAACAGTATTGGGTATACACCCGCGACCGGGAGCACGACGAACGCAGCAAGCACGATCCCGTACCCGATGATTGCCCAGTTCCTGATACTCATGACGACGAGTCGCTCCGGTAAATTTCTCATTCAGGATCACCGAACAGGCCGTAAGGCCTGGCAATCAGGACGAGCACCATCAGCAGGAACACCGTCATGGATGATGCATGCGGATAAAAGACGCGCACCAGCCCCTCGATCAATCCGAGCCCTATTCCCACGAGGATCGTTCCCTTTATCGATCCCATTCCACCGATCACCACGATGGCGAATATCACGATGATCAGATCGCGCCCCGTGAGCGGATTGATCTGCATGACGGGGATCGCCAGCACGCCGGCATAGGCAGCAAGCGCCACACCGCACCCGTAGGTCACGGTGCGCAGCAAGCGGACGTTTATTCCGAAGGTTTCGACCAGATCCGGGTCCTCGGTAGCGGCGCGAAGATATGATCCGAACTTCGTCTTCTCTATCCCGTACCAAGTCAGGGCGCATACGATCAGCGACGCGAATATCACCCAGACCCGATACTTCGGGACCAGGATGCCATCGACCTCGAATATCCCCCTGATCGGCGTCTTCAGGTAGGTGAAGCCCGAGATCCCGTATATCGTCCGCACGATCTCCTCGATCACGAGCGCGATGCCCAGGGTCAGAAGCAGCGCGTACAGATGGTCCGCCTTGTAGACTCTCCTCAGGACGCTCGATTCCATCAATGCCCCCACCAGGCCGATCACCAGCGGCGCAAGCAGCAGCATGACCCAGTAGTTGATCTCGAAGTAGACCAGCCCGGCCCAGGCCGCGAACGCGCCAAGCATGAACATCGCACCGTGGGCGAAGTTGATGAGTCCCAGCATGCCGAAGATGACCGCGAGTCCGAGACTGAGGATCGCGTAGAAGCAGCCATTGATGAGGCCAATCAACAACTGCGAGACGAGTGCGTTCATCGTGCGGACCTCAGGTGCGGACGCTATATGCTGAGGAGCCTGGTGATCTGCTCCATTTCCGAATCCAGTTCATCCCGGGAAATCTCATTGATGATCTTCCCCTGCTCCATGAAGAACATGCGGTCGCATAGCTCCGATGCGAACGACAGGTTCTGCTCGACCAGGAGGATCGTGTATCCCTTTCGAGCCAGCTCGCTGATCGCCTCCTTGAGCTGATCAACGATCTGCGGGGCCAGCCCTTCGGAGATCTCGTCGAGAAGCAGGAGGCGGGCCCCGCCGCGCAGGATTCGCGCCAGCGCGAGCATCTGTTTCTCGCCGCCCGACAGGACGGAGCCGCGAGCCCGCCGGCGGGTACGGAGATTCGGGAACATGTCGTATATCTGTTCCAGCGACATGCTCCGGTCAGCCCCTTCCGCATGCGTCGGCGGCAGCAGCAGGTTCTCTTCGCACGAGAGGTTGGAGAATATTCCGCGATGCTCGGGGCAATAGGCGACCCCGAAACGCGCAATCTCGAACGTATGCCTGCCTTCGGTATCCCGGCCATTGACGCGAACAACCCCCGAGCGACGGCCGACCAGTCCGAAGACAGCCCGCAAGGTAGTCGTCCGGCCCGCTCCGTTGCGACCGAGCAGGGCCACGCACTCGCCCTGCGAGACCGTCATGTCCACGCCATGCAGGACATGCGATTCGCCATACCAGGCGTGCAGGTCCTGCACGACCAGGGCAGGCGGACTACCCACGTC
>DAIMFM010000006.1:20161-26223 GCA_036724585.1 Burkholderiaceae bacterium
GATCAGGCGGCCCCCCTGCAGGACGGAAAGCGTGTTCGAGATCGTGGATACGACTGACATGTTGTGCTCCACCATCAGTACGGTCCGCCCCTGCGCGACTTCCTTGATGAGACGGGTGACATGATCCACATCCTCATGTCCCATTCCCTGCGTAGGCTCATCGAGCAGCATGAGCGCAGGATCCATCGCGAGCGTCGTCGCCAGTTCGAGTGCTCGCTTCCGCCCGTACGGCAGGCTTCCACTCGCCTCATCGGCCAAGCCCGCCAGGCCGACGAGGTCGAGTATCTCCATGGCACGCCCATCGAGCTGGGACAGGATGCGTCGGCTACGCCAGAATTTCAGCGAGACACCCAGCTTGCGCTGCAGGGCGAGGCGGATGTTGTCGATCACGCTCATGCTGTCGAAGATCGCCGTGATCTGGAAGGAGCGAACCAGGCCCATGCCCGCAAGGCGCTGCGGACTGAACCCCGAAATCACCTCGCCGCGAAACCGGATCTCGCCCCGGGTTGGCGCCAGGAAACCCGTCATCAAGTTGAAAAGGGTGGTCTTCCCGGCGCCATTGGGCCCGATCAACGCATGGATATCCCCGGCCCGGACCTGCAGGTCGACGCCGTCGACTGCCCGGAACCCACCGAACTCCTTGGTCAATTCCGTGGTTTCCAGCAGTACGCCATCATCCGTCATGGCGTCCTCATTTCTTCACCATCGGACAACGTGATTCCGACAGCGGCTGATACGCATCGTCACCAGCGATGACGACGGTATCGTCGCTATACAGGTCCCATGGACCTTTCGACTCCTTCGGCGATTTCACGACCCTCAGCCGGATGTCGTGCACCATGGTGTTGTCTTCGCGGATGTAGCCGTTCTGCAGGAAGACGTCGTCAAACCTCTGCTTCTTCAGATCCTCGAGCACGACTTTCCAGTCGTCGCTGCCGGTACGCTTGACCGCGTTCAGGTACTGCAGCACTGCGGAATAGGTTCCCGCGTTCAGCGGATTCGGCATCTTGCCGAGCTGATCGTTGAACCTCTGGCTCCACTGTCTGGAAGCTTCGTCCTGATCCCAGTAGAAGCTTTCCATCAGATACATGCCCTGCGTGAGCTGCGGGCCAAGGGCGTGCATGTCGGCCACATTCCCGGCCAGCGCCACCAGGACATGCCGCTCGTTGATGCCGTACTCGTTGGCAGAGCGGATCGCGTTGTGCAGGTCCCCGCCCGCGTTCGCAAGCCCGATGACCTCGGCTCCCGAATTGTGGGCCTGCAGCATGAACGCCGAGAAATCGGGCGCCCCCAGAGGATGCTTCACTGAACCCAGGACCGTCCCGCCCTTCTTGTTCACGGCAGCTGTCGCATCGCCTTCGGCTGCCTTGCCGAGCGCGTAGTCGACGCTCACGAAGTACCAGCTCTTATGCCCCTTGTCCGAAATCGCATTCACGAAGCCGTTGGCGAGCGAGTACGTGTCCCAGGCATAAAGAACCGCGTTCGGCGAACACTGCTCGTTGTTGATCGCGTTCGCACCGGAACCGGTTATCAGCAGCAACCGTTGCTTGTCCGTCGCGACCCTGGAGACAGCCAGCGCGACAGCCGAGTTGATCACGTCGGTGATCATGTCGACCTTCTGGACGTCGTACCACTCCCGTGCCCTGTTGGCGGCGATATCCGTCTTGTTCTGGTGATCGGCGGTCAACAGCTCGATCTCGAACTCCGGGTTCTCCGCCTTCCTGAAATCCTCGATCGCCAGCTTTGCCGCGACGACCGATCCTTCCCCGGCCAGGTCGGAAAATATGCCCGACATGTCCGACAGGACGCCGATCCTGACGACGTTATCGGACACCCCGGCGGCATGCGCCGACAGTGCGACTGCGGAGATGGCGAGAACTCCATACTTCAGCAACCGGATCACTTCCCTAACTCCCATGGAAACCTCCTCGAATCTGCTCGTGTGAAACCTGATCCAATATCGGCTCGTCACCTTGTCTCGCCGATCCCCGCGATCCACGCCCCGACCTTGCGCATCGTTTCCGACGTCTCCGGAAGGAACGGGAACAGGGTGTAGACATGCACGGAGTCCTCGACCCACTCCGTCGTCACCTTCACGCCGGCGTTGCGGGCTTTCTCTGCGATCCGACGGGCGTCGTCATGCAGGGATTCGCCCACGACGGCCGAGACGAACATCGGCGGAAGACCTTCGAACTGCCCGAACAGCGGGGAAACCAGAGGATCCTTCGGTTCGTGGCCCTGGAAGTAGTACGAGGCCATGAGGGCGAGGACGTCGCGCGGCGCGGCCGGGTCCTCGCCGATCGCGGCCTGGATGCTCGGGCTCGACAAGGTCAGGTCGGCGAAGGGGCAGATCGCCAGGATGCCGGCCGGGAGCGGCTCACCCGCCTGGCGCAGAAGTTGCGCCAGTGCGATCGCAAGGCCGCCTCCGGCCGATTCGCCGCTGAGGACGATCCGTGCGGGATCCACGCCGGAAGCGAGCAGTCCGCGATAGGCGTCGAGCGCATCGTCCACCGCGGCCGGGTAGGGATGCTCCGGCGCCAGCCGGTAGTCGATCGTCACGCACTGGCCGCCAGCCGTCGCAGCGAGCCGGCTCGCGTATTCGAGCGAGCCGCGCGCGGATCCCATGATGTATCCGCCGCCATGGAAATGAAGCACGCATGGCGAAGTACCGAGCGTGCCTTCCTTCCCGGGGGCGACAAGCCGGTACCCGGGAACGCTCCCAAGCTCGACGGATTTCGGCGAGACTCCTTCCGGCAACGGGAACTCGCGTTCGAGGAACCGTTCGTATGCAGCGCGCATACCGGCGTAGCCGCGGGCCACGTCCTCAGGAGCGAAGGTGTCCTTCCAGAGCTGGAAGGCCCTCTGGCTCTCGGGGCGCTTCATGCGCTTGCCTTCACGGGTGACCGATAGCCCCTGGACTTCGCCGGCGGGCCGATCGACCTCCTGGAGCACGTCGTGTCCCCAGACGAACTCCCAGACCGCCCTGGACATGGGATCGATCCGCTGCATCCCCTTCCAGTTGCCGTTGCGCGCCAGGATGCGCTCGTGCTCGGACTCGTGGCACATCTTCACGATCGCGCGCGCACCCGACTGGACCCTCGTCGTGTACGGCCGACGCCGCGCTTCGTACTCGGCCAGCGCATCCACTGGCCGTCCCGTGTGTCGCTCGAGCATCGTCGTCAGCACCCAGGCGTCCTCGATTCCCTGGCATGCCCCCTGGGCGAGATACGGCACCATCGGATGGGCCGCATCGCCCGCCAGCGTCACCCGCCCGACGCTCCATTTCATGATCGGGTCCCGGTAGTACATGCCCGTGATGAACGCGGTGTGTATCCGGTCCACCATCGCCTGGGCACGCGGCTCCAGGCCCGAGAACGACTTGCGGAATTCGGCGAGATCCCCGGTTTCGTCCCACGACTCGCGCTGGATCTCCGCAGCAGGTACCGACGCGAGAATGCTGTAGAGCTTCTTCGGCCGGATCCAGTACGTGATCAGGGTCCGGCCCGGGCCGTACCAGTAGTTGCCTTTCTCCTCGAGCTTGATCCCCTCGAGCTCGTCGGCGGTCAGCAGCGAACGCCACATGAGGATGTTCGAGAAATGGACCGAGTCCTCTCCGAACAGCTGCTTCCTGACCATCGAATGGATGCCGTCGGCGCCGATCAGGATATCGGCCTCATAGGTGCGCCCGTTCTCGGCCCGGACGCTGACCTTTTTTTCATCCTGCTCGAAACCGGTGCAACGCACACCGAACTCCACGCATCCGTCGGGAACGGCTTTCGCCAGCAACTCGATGAGGTCGGCGCGATGGATGTTGTACAGCGGCGCCCCCCAGAGGGCCGCGGCCTCCCGGCCGAGGGGAATCCGCCAGACCAGATTCCCGGTCAGCATGTCCCGGTTCTCCATCGCCTCGGGTATCACCGCGCAATTCGCGACGGCCTGCTCGATGCCGAGGGCGCGAAGTACCTTTGAACCATTGGCTGCGATCTGGATGCCCGCGCCGATCTCGGTCGGCCTTGCCGCCTGCTCGAGCACGAGGACCTCGATATTCCGTTGCCGCATGGCAATCGCCGCAGTCAGCCCGGCAATTCCGCCCCCGATGATCAATGCTTTCATTTCTGCTCCACTTTCTGTCGCAACTCGGTTCGCCTGATCTTTCCGGTCTGTGTCTTCGGCAGCGCGTCCATGAACAGGACCCGCCGCGGAACCTTGTAGGCGGCCAGCCGCTCCCGGACGAAGGCGACCAGCTCCTGCTCCGTAGGCTTCGTCCCCGACCTCAGCGAAACGAAAGCGGCGACGGACTCGCCCTGGTACCTGTCGGGCATCCCGACCACTCCGGCTTCCAGCACCGCCGGGTGCTCGTACAGGCAGTCCTCCACCTCGCGCGGCCAGACCTTGTACCCGGAGACGTTGATCTGGTCCTTCATGCGATCCACGAGGTAGATCCAGCCCTGCGGATCCATGACGGCGGCATCTCCCGAATGCAGCCAGCCGTCCGGCATGGCTGCCGCCGTTGCGTCCTGGCTGCGCCAGTAGCCGTTCACGATCTGGGGGCCCGACATGACGAGTTCACCCTCGTTGCCACAGGCGAGGGCCTTGCCGGCCCTGTCCCGGATCTCCACCTGCAATCCGGGTAGCGGCACACCGACGGACAATGTCCCGCTTGCCCCATCGATTGGCGCCCTCTTGCCGGGTGGGACTGCGACCACGCCATTGGTGGTCTCGGTCATCCCGTAGGCGTTATGTATGTAGTGGCCGAACCGCCTCTCGAACTCCGCCACGATGCTGGGAGCGACCGGCGCCCCGCCGCTATACAGAGTTCTTATCGATGCGAAGGACTCCCGCGAAGCGCCAGGGTGATTCATCATGGCGATGTAGGCGGTGATGGCTCCCGTCGTGAAGGTCACCTTGTGGTCCCGCATCGCTTCGAGCGCCACTTCCGCGTTGAAGCGCCCGGACAGTACCAGCGTGCCGCCTTCCATGAGGGCCATGGTCGCCAGTGCGACGGCACCCGTGATGTGGAAGATCGGAGCCAGGGCGTAGATCACGTCCGATTCCGAGATCGCCGCGAAGCCGGCAAGACTCGCGATCACTGCCAGCACGTTGCCGTGGCTGTTCAGCGCACCTTTCGACGGCCCGCTGGTGCCCGAGGTGTAGGTCAGGAACGCCAGGTCGTTGCGCCCGAGCTCCACGGCTTCAGGCTTCCGGCCGCGGTACCGATGCAGCAGGTCGAGCAGGTCCCCGTCCGTCGACTTCCGATGGGCCTGGTCGGTCCTGAACACGCGAGCATCGTCGAGCGACTGGAAGTCGCGCTCGTCGACGCTGAAGATCCACCGGACCGGAAGATTTGCGAGATCGGTCCGAATGCGATCGACGTCCGCGTCGGTCGCAATGAGCCCGACGGGCTCTGCATCGCCCACGATATGCCTGAGCTCGCGTCCGAAATACATCGGATTGAGCAGCAAGGGCGACGCCCCCAGCTTCCACAGCGCGAGGAGCAGCAACGGATAGAACGGGATGTTCTGGAGATGGATGCCAACCCGATCGCCGCGCCCGACGCCCTGCTCTTGCAGCATCACCGCCAATGCGTCGCTCAGCTCGTCGAGTTCACGGGCCGGGAAGGCCCGGTCGAAATAGACGACAGCCCGATCATCCGGCCTCTTGCGCATGCGAGCGCGCCAGAGACCCATGAGCGAGTCGCAGGCAGCGGGGAGCTCGCCCGACAGGCCGGCCGGGTACAGGGATAGCCAGGGACGGCTTCGAGCTTCCGACATTTCAGGCCTCCCGCTGGCGGAATCCGGGCATGGCAAGCAGAAGTCGATGCCGCCCGGCACCCGGGGATGGCACGACCGTCGATTGGCGAAGCACCCTCTGAACGAAGGGGATCCCGCGATACAGCGATGAAACGCCAGGACACGACACGGAATCGGCTCCGGGTTCGATTTGAGGTCTTCGGGATGCGAAGGGGCTCAGCGTTCTTTAGTACGTACTAACGTTCGTTGGTACTTAAGCGATTTGTAGCACACATGCGATGATCGTCAGATCATCGGAAACTACGTATCCTG
>DAIMFM010000007.1:0-11299 GCA_036724585.1 Burkholderiaceae bacterium
CGCTGGACACGCTCACGCGCCGGGTCCGGCTGCCCACGGGTGACTTCATCGTGCTGTCCGACACGGTCGGCTTCGTGCGGGACCTGCCCCACCAGCTCGTCGAGGCCTTCGAGGCCACCCTCGAGGAGACGGCGGAGGCGGACCTCCTGCTGCATGTGGTCGATGCGTCGGCGCCCGACCGGATCGAGCAGATCGCCCAGGTCGAAAGCGTGCTCGCCGAGATCGGGGCAGGCGAAATCCCCGTCATCCTGGTGCAGAACAAGATCGACCGCTGCGGGCTCGAGCCGGCGATTTCGCGCGATGGGGGCTGTGGTAGGATCGGGCGCGTCGCCCTGAGCGCCGCCACGGGCGCCGGCGTCGACGGATTGCTGGCGGCGATCGCCGAGCATTGCGCGGCACGGCGCGCAGGCAGCAGTCCCGGCGACCCCGACACCAAGCATCGCCCCGTGGCATCGGGCCCGGACGAATTCGGCACGCCCGATCGCCGGGCCAGCCGCTGACCCGATCCTCCTAGGCAAGACAGTTCCATGTGGAATCGCATTCGATCGATCTTCTCGCTCAACGATCCCGGTTGGGGGCGCGGCGGCGGTGGCGACAAGGACAAGGAGCCGCGACGGCCGGCTCCGGACGGCCAGGATGGCCCGCCCGACCTCGATGAACTCTGGCGCGATTTCAATCGTCGGCTCAACAGCCTGTTCGGTCGTCGCGGTGGCGGCGGGCCGCGCCTGCCCGTTGGCGGTGGCGGAGGCGGACCCGCGCCCTCGTTTCGCGGTGCCGGCATCGGGCTGGGCGTGCTGTTCGTGGCCGGTGCGCTGCTCTGGCTCGCGAGCGGCTTCTTCATCGTCCAGGAGGGCCATACCGCGATCGTGCTGCGCTTCGGCGAGGTGGTGAAGCAGATCGACCGCGCCGGCCTGACCTGGCGGCTGCCGTTCCCGATCGAGACCCACGAGGTCGTGAGCACCCAGCAGCTGCGTACCGTCGAGATCGGCTATCGCGGCAATCCGCGCAACAAGAACCTGCGCGAGTCGCTCATGCTGACCGGCGACCAGAGCATCGTCGACATGCAGTTCGCCATGCAGTACCGCATCAGCTCGGCGCGCGACTACCTCTTCAACAACGACCTCGGGGGCCAGCCCGGCGAGATCGTCAGGCAGGCCGGCGAGACCGCGATGAGCGAAGTGGTCGGCCGTTCGGGAATCGACCGGGTCCTGTACGAGGAAAAGGACCTCGTCGCGCGCGATGCGCTGGGGCTGGTCCAGTCGATACTCGACCGCTACGGACTGGGGGCCACCGTGGTGGACGTCACCATCCAGCAGGTCCAGCCGCCGGAGCAGGTGCAGGAGGCCTTTGCCGACGCCAACAAGGCGGCGCAGGATCGCGAGCGACTCATCAACGAGGGCGTCGCCTACGCCAACGACGTCGTGCCGCGGGCGCAGGGCATGGCGGCCCGGCTCCAGCAGGAAGCCGAGGGCTATCGCTCGAGCGCGATCGCCAGCGCCGAAGGCGATGCGGAGCGCTTCGCGCAGGTCCTGGAGGAATACGCCAAGGCGCCACGGGTCACGCGGGATCGCCTCTACATCGAGGCGATGCAGGAAGTCTTCTCCAACACCTCGAAGGTCCTCGTCGACGGCAACGAGGGCGGCAACCTGCTCTATCTCCCGCTCGACAAGCTGATGGGCGCCGCCGGCGCCGTCACCGCAGCCGATCCGGCGCGCCGCGACCAGGGCACGGCGACCACGCCTTCGCCGTCGCCGCGCGGCGCGGCGACCGACGACTTCGCCGAGACTCGTCGCGAGGCGTTGCGCAACCGCGACCGCGACGCGTTCCGCTGAAGCCCGAATCGGAAACCTTCCCATGAATCGACTGCTCACCACCCTCGTCGTGCTGGTCCTGGCCGGGCTCCTGCTGAAGTCCTGCCTGTTCGTCGTCGACCAGCGCCAGTTCGCCGTCAAGTACGCGCTGGGCGAGATCCGCGAGGTCATCGACGAGGCGGGCCTCTACTTCAAGCTGCCCGTGCCGTTCCAGAACGTCGAGTACCACGACAAGCGGATCCTGACGATCGACAACCCCGACATCGACCGCTTCGTCACCGCCGAGAAGCTGAACATCCTGCTCGACTCCTACGTGAAGTGGCGCATCGTCGATCCGCGCGCCTACATCCGGTCGGTGCAGGGCAGCCAGCGGGTCGCGGTCGACCGGATCCTGCGCAGCCTGCGCGACGGCCTGCAGAACGAAGTCGCCAGGATGAGCGTCGCCGAGGTCATCTCGCAGCAACGCGACCGGCTGATGGAGCGGGTCCGCGCCAAGGTCAACGACGACAGCAGCACCATCGGGGTCGAGATCATCGACGTGCGACTCAAGCGTGTCGACTTCGAACCCAATGTGCAGGAAGGCGTGTTCACCCGGATGCAGTCCGAGCGCAAGCGGGTCGCCAACGAGCGCCGTGCCACGGGCGCCGCCGAGTCGGAGCGGATCCGCGCCGACGCCGAGCGCCAGCGCGAGATCATCATCGCCGAGGCCTACCGCGACGCGCAGGTCATCAAGGGCGAGGGCGATGCGCAGGCGGCGGCGATCTATGCCGAGGCCTTCCAGCGCGATCCCGAGTTCGCCGCCTTCTACCGCAGCCTGGGCGCCTACCAGTCCTCGTTCCGCAACCGCAGCGACATCCTGGTGGTCGACCCGTCCGCGGAATTCTTCCGCTTCTTCAGGGAGAGCACCGGCCAGGCCAGGGAGAACACCGGCCAGGCCGCGCCGCGCTGAGCGCGGGCGGCGGTCGGCTCGTGGTCGTGGAAAGCAAGACCGTGCTCATGGCCCTCGGCCTGATGCTGCTGTTCGAGGGCCTGCTGCCGCTGCTGCTGCCGCAGCAGTGGCGCGAGATGTTCCTGCGGATATCGCGCCTGCGCGACGGGCAGATCCGTTTCTTCGGGCTCGTCGCGGTGCTGGCGGGCAGTTTCCTGCTGCTGGTCTAGTAGAATCAACCGTTTGGACGGCCGGCGCGCAGGCGCAGGCCGCTTTCGGCCTTGCGAGTGCCGCGGTCCCGGACGGGCGGCGCGCAGGGCGCAAACATCCCATCCCATCCGACATGCCGCGCTGGCTATTGCCCGAAAGCATCGCCGATGTGCTGCCCTCCGAGGCGCGACGCATCGAGGAACTCCGCAGGTCGCTGCTCGACCTCTATCGTCGCTACGGCTACGAACTGGTCATGCCGCCCCTGGTGGAGTACCTGAGCTCGCTCCTGACCGGGGCCGGTTCCACCCTCGAGATCCGCACCGCCCAGCTCGTCGACCAGCCCTCGGGCCGCCGGCTCGGCGTCCGCGCCGACATGACGCCCCAGGTCGCGCGTATCGATGCCCACCTGCTCGGGCGCAAGGGCCCCAGTCGCCTGTGCTATGCCGGCCCGGTGCTGCACGCGCGGCCGGCCGACCCGTTCGCCTCGCGGGTTCCCTACCAGGTGGGAGCGGAGCTCTACGGCCATGCCGGCCAGGAGGCCGAGCTCGAGATCCTCGACCTGATGCTGGCCTCGCTGCGGGCCGCCGGGCTCAGCCGCCTGCGGGTCGACCTGTGCCACGCCGGCATCGTGCCCGCACTGCTGGAACGGGCGCCACAGCTCGACGCCGGCGCCGTCTACCGGATGATGGTCCAGAAGGACATTGGCAGCCTGCGCGAGATCCTCGCCGGTACCGACCCGGTGGTCGCGCAGGCGCTGCTCGCGCTGCCATCGCTCTACGGGGCGGTCAACGGGGCGGCCTCGGTCCTCGACCGGGCCGCCAGGGTCCTGCCCGACATCGAGGGCATCGGGCAGGCGCTCGCCGACCTGCGCCGGCTCGTGTCCTCGTCGCTCTGGGAGCGGCTCGAGGGCGTCGAACTCGCGGTCGATCTCGCCGACCTCGCCGGCTACCATTACTACAGCGGCATCAGTTTCGCCGCCTATTCCCTCGACACCCAGGCCTCGGTCAACGCGAGTGGCGCGATCGCCCGCGGCGGGCGCTACGACGGCGTGGGCAAGGCCTTCGGCCGGGCGCGCCCGGCCGCGGGCTTCTCGCTGGAGCTGCGCTCGCTGGCCGAGCTCTCGCCGGCGGCGCCGGCCTCGCCCGCGATCCGGGCGCCGTGGGGGGACGAGGCCAGTCTTCGCGAGGCGATCGCGGCGCTGCGCGCACAAGGGGAGGTGGTACTGGAAACGCTTCCCGGGCACGAGCACGAAGCGCAGGAGTTCGCCTGCGACCGCGAGCTCGTCAGGCTGGATGGTCGCTGGACCGTTCGTTCATGTTGATGGGAAAGGGATGGCAAAGAACGTCGTAATCATCGGCACGCAATGGGGCGATGAAGGCAAGGGCAAGATCGTCGACTGGCTCACCGAGTCGGTCGCGGGAGTGGTCCGGTTCCAGGGAGGCCACAATGCCGGCCATACGCTGGTCATCGGCGGGCGGCGCCAGGTCCTGCGGCTGATCCCGTCGGGCGTACTGCGACCGGACGTCATCTGCTACATCGGCAACGGCGTGGTGGTGTCGCCGACCGCCTTGCTGGGCGAGATCGACGAACTGCTGGCGGGCGGCCGCGACGTGGCGAGCCGCCTGCGCATCAGCGGCACCTGCCCGCTGATCCTGCCCTACCACGTCGCCATCGACCAGGCCCGCGAAGCCCGCAGGGCGGATGCACGGATCGGCACCACCGGTCGCGGCATCGGGCCCGCCTACGAGGACAAGGTCGCGCGCCGGGCGCTGCGCGTCCTGGACCTGCTCGACCCGGCGCTCTTCCGGGAGCGGCTGGCCGATATCATGGACCTGCACAACTTCGTCCTCGAGCGCTATCTCGGGGCGAAGCCGCTCGACGTCGACCAGGTCGCGGACGAGACCCTCGCGCTGGCGCCCCGGGTGACGCCCATGATCGCGGACGTCCCGACGCTGCTCGCCGAATCGATGGCGCGCGGCGAGAACCTGCTCTTCGAAGGGGCGCAGGGGGCGCTGCTCGACGTCGACCATGGCACGTATCCGTTCGTGACCAGCTCCAACTGCCTGGCCGGGGCGGCCTCGGCCGGCGCCGGCATCGGGCCCCAGGCGCTGCACCGGGTGCTGGGCATCGTCAAGGCCTATACCACCCGGGTCGGTTCCGGGCCGTTCCCGACCGAGCTCTCGGACGACATCGGCCGCGGGCTGGCCGAGCGCGGCAAGGAGTTCGGCTCGGTCACCGGCCGCCCGCGTCGCTGCGGCTGGTTCGACGCCGCCGCCCTCAAGCGCACCATCCAGCTCAACGGAGTCGACAGCCTCTGCCTGACGAAGCTCGACGTGCTGGACGGCATGCCGACGGTACGAATCTGTACCGCCTACGAACTCGACGGCCAGCGCATCGATGTCCTGCCGTTCGGCGCCGATGCGGTCGAGCGTTGCGTGCCGGTCTACGAGGACCTGCCGGGATGGTCCGAATCCACCGCCGGCCTGACCAGCTACGACCAGCTGCCGGCCAACGCAAGGCGCTACATCGAGCGTTTCGCCGAGGTCGCCGGGGCACCGATCGACATCGTCTCCACCGGCCCCGACCGCGACGAGACGATCCTGATCCGCCATCCGTTCTCCTGACCGACCGGGCCACGCGACGCATGGGCGCACACGACCTCAATGTCGGCTGGGACGAATACCACCGCCTGGTCGAGCGGCTCGCGCTGCAGGTCCACGACTCGGGCTGGCACTTCGATGCCATCGTGTGCCTGGCGCGTGGTGGCCTGCGCGTGGGCGACATCCTCTCGCGGATCTTCGATCGACCGCTGGGGGTGATGTTCACCAGTTCCTACCGGGAAGACGCGGGGCGGCAGCAGGGCGCCATCCGCATCGGCGAGCACCTCTGTTCGGCGGCGGAGCTGCCGGGGACCCACTGGCTGCTGGTCGACGACCTCGTCGATTCCGGCCAGACGCTCGGCGAGATCCTTCGCGTCCTGCTGGCGCGACATTCGCAGCTGCGCGAAGTGCGCAGTGCCGTCATCTGGCAGAAGGCGGTCTCGGTCACCCGGCCGGACTATGTCGTCGAGTACCTCGCCGACAGCCCGTGGATACGACAGCCCTTCGAGGTCTACGACAGCCTGCGACCCGAGGCGCTCAGGGACCGGGTCCGGTGACGCCCGCAGGGTCGGCGCAAGGTGCTTCGCTTTCCGGGTTTCGCTTTCTGGGCCTCACGCAAAGCGCGCAGGCGCTTTGCTTTCTGGGCCACAGAAATGGAAAAGCCGGCTGGCGCCGGCTTTTGATCTATGGTGCCCAGAAGAGGACTCGAACCTCCACAGTGTTGCCACCGCTAGGACCTGAACCTAGTGCGTCTACCAATTCCGCCATCTGGGCCTCGCACGGCGGGCCACAGGGCAAGCCGCGCAGGAAAGGGCGAAGTTTAATGGTCTATCCGGTTTTGTCAACAAGCGCCGCGCCAGGACGCCCGACCGGCGGGGGTCGTCGATGAGTCGTCACGACAAGGACGGACGGGCAGGGGAGCGCAGTTCCGCGCCGCCGAGCCGCGAGGCGATCCTCGCCTGCCTGCGCAAGGCGGGCGTGCCCCTCAGCGCAGCCGAGCTGATCGATCGACTGGCGGTACGGCCGGAGCAGCGCGAGCCGCTCGAGCGGCGCCTTGCCGCCATGGAGCGCGACGGCCAGCTCATGCCCAATCGCAAGGGGGTGCTGCTGCTCGCGTCGAAGCTCGACTTCATCGCGGGCCGCATCCAGGGCCATCGCGACGGCTTCGGCTTCCTGATCCGCGACGACGGCGAACCCGACATGTTCCTGTCGCCGCGCCAGATGCGCAAGGCCATGCACGGCGACCGCGTGCTCGTGAAGGAAGTCGGCACGGACCACCGGGGGCGCGCGGAAGGCATCATCGTCGAGATCACCGAGCGGGCCAACCAGGTGCTGGTCGGGCGCTTCCTCGACGAGCGTGGCGTCAGCATCGTGGTGCCGGAGAACCAGCGCATCAAGCACGACATCCTGATTCCACCTGGGGACGCCAACGGGGCGCGCCATGGCCAGGTCGTCACCTGCGAGATCGTCGATCCGCCTTCGGGCTATTCGCAGCCGATCGGGCGCATCATCGAAGTGCTGGGCGAGATCGACGATCCCGGGATGGAGATCGAGATCGCGGTCCGGAAGTTCGACGTTCCCCACGAGTTCTCCGATGCGGCACTGGAGCAGGCGGCGCAGCTGCCCGACAAGCTGCGGCCGACCGACCTGCGCCGGCGCGTCGACCTGCGCGACATCGCGATGGTCACGATAGATGGCGAGGACGCGCGCGACTTCGACGACGCGGTCTACTGCGAGCCGGTGACCGAAGTCGGCGGGCGGCGGGGCAGGGGATGGCGCCTGCTCGTCGCCATCGCGGACGTGGCGCATTACGTGCGCCCCGGCGATGCACTCGACGTCGATGCGCTGGAACGGACGACCTCCGTGTATTTCCCGCGCCGCGTGATCCCGATGCTGCCGGAGTCCCTGTCGAACGGCCTGTGCTCGCTGAACCCGGCGGTCGATCGCCTCACGCTCGTCTGCGACATGGTGATCGACGACAAGGGGCTCGTGCGCGGCTACCAGTTCTACGAGGCGGTGATCCACTCGGCCGCCCGGTTGACCTACACCGAGGTGTGGGCGGCGCTGTCGGGGCAGCCGAGCCAGCTTCCCCCGCCGATCCGCGAGCGGCTCGATGCGCTCTATGCACTCTTCCGGGTGCAGATCGCCGCCCGTCGCGAGCGGGGCGCACTCGAGTTCGACACGACCGAGACGAGCATCGTCTGCGATCCCGCCGGCAGGATCCTGCGCATCGAGCCGACCCATCGCAACGATGCCCATCGACTGATCGAGGAATGCATGCTGGCGGCCAATACCTGCGCGGCCGACTTCATGCAGCGCAGCAAGCACCCGGCGCTCTACCGGGTGCACGAGGGCCCCACCGAGGACCGGCTGGCGACCTTGCGCGAGTTCCTGCGTGGCGTCGGCTTGTCGCTCGGCACCGCGGGGGAGGATCCGACCCCGGCCGACTATGCCGTGCTCGCGCAGAAGATCCAGGGGCGGCCGGACGCCGACCTGCTGCAGACGATGCTGCTGCGCTCGATGCAGCAGGCGATCTACACGCCCGAGAACGTCGGCCATTTCGGCCTCGCCTACGAGGCCTACGCGCACTTTACGTCGCCCATCCGGCGCTACCCCGACCTGCTCAACCATCGGGTGATCAAGGCGCTAATCCGAGGCGAACGCTATCGACTTTCGGGCAAGCCGGCGCGCGGGCGCGCCGCCGACGAGGCCGAGGCCGACGCATGGGTGAACATCGGGACGGTCTGCTCGGCCAACGAGCGCCGGGCCGACGAAGCCTCGCTCGACGTCGAGGCCTGGCTCATGTGCCAGTACATGCGTGAGCGTGGCGTCGAGCAGTTCTCGGGCCGGAGCACCGGCGTGGCGCCGTTCGGGATCTTCGTCACGCTCGACACCCTGTTCGTCGAGGGCATGGTGCATGTGTCGGAACTCGGCGGCGAGTACTTCCAGTTCAACGAGGCGGGCCACGAACTGCGGGGCGAGCGTACGGGCCAGCGCTACCGGCTCACTGATCCGATCGACGTGCAGGTGTCTCGCGTCGACCTCGAGGCGCGCCGCATCGAGTTCCGGCTGGTACCGCGCACCGGTTACCGGGAACTCGTCGAGAAGCCCCGGCGCGGCGACGGCCAGGCCTCGGGCCGTCCGGCGCGCAAGGCGGCACCAGCGAGATCCGAGTCGGCGAGCGATGCACGGGCGGCGCGACTGGCCGGGCGACGGGGCGGCGACAAGGCGAAGGCCGACAAGGGTCGCAAATCGGCGCCCAAGGCGGGCAAGTCCCGGAAGGCCGGCAAGGACGGCCGCTCCGGCAAGCGGGGCACGCGCAGTTGATCGTCCACGGGTTCCATGCGGTCGGCGGGCGCCTCCGACGCAATCCGGAGAGCATCACCGAGCTCTACGTCGCTGCCGACCGGCAGGATGCCCGCATGCGCGAACTGCTGGCGCTGGCCGAACAGGCGGGCCTGCGCGCTATCGTCGTTCCGTCGCAGCGGCTCGATCGCCTGAGCCCCGGGCGCCGCCACCAGGGCGTGGTCGCGATTGCCGAGGCGATGCTGCCGACGCTCGACCTGCCGACACTGCTCGGGCGCATCGAGGGCCCGGCGCGCCTGCTCGTGCTCGATGGCGTGACCGATCCGCGCAACCTCGGCGCCTGCCTGCGGGTTGCCGACGGGGCCGGCGCGCACGCGGTCATCGCGCCCAAGGACCACGCCTCGCCCCTGACCGAAGCGGCGATCCAGACGGCCAGCGGCGCGGCGGAATCGATCCCCTACATCATGGTGACGAACCTCGCGCGCGCCATCGATGCCATGCAGGAACACGGCGTCTGGGTCGTGGGGACCGACGACGAGGCCGAGTCCGACCTCTACGAGGCGGACCTGCCCGATTCGATCGCGTGGGTCCTTGGCGCCGAAGGCAGGGGCCTGCGCCGCCTGACCCGTGATTGTTGCGACCTGCTGGTACGTATCCCTATGGCCGGGGCGGTGAGCAGCCTGAACGTGGCGGTCGCCTGCGGCGTGGTTCTCTACGAGGGACTCAGGCGCTCGCGCCCGACGGCCTCCCGGCGCTGATCGCGTTGCCGCCTGCGGTAGTCCCAGGGCGCCTGGGCGGCGGGGTCGCGCCACAGGCCGATCCCCGCCTCGCGCGCGCGTGCCTCGGCGCGTTCGTAGGGCTTGCGCAAGGCGACCGGAAGGTCGCGGCGATAGCGCCGGAAGTACCAGGCATGCCCGCCTTCGATCATGGCGAGGCCGACGTCGCGCTCGCCCAGGCTCAGTGTCGCGACGAGGCGGCCGTATGGATCCTTCTTGGCCGGCGACACCCGAAGCCGTTCGCCATCGACGAGCGCTGCGAGCGCAGCGCGTGATGCGCCGCCGTAGGGCTGGTGGCGTTCGGGGGCATCGATGCCGGAGATGCGCAGGCGCTCGCTGCGGGTCTGGCCCATGCGCCGCACCACCAGCGAATCGCCATCCTGCACGCGCAGCACGAACGCCTCGAAGCTGCGTCGGGAATCGGGCACCCCTTGTCCGTCCGCCGCGAACGCGGGACCTGGCCCGGGCCACGCAAGGAAGCAGAGGAAGCAAAGCAGGTGGAGGAGGGCGCTGCGCACGGACGTAGGACTCGGGAATGGATCCGCGAGTCTCGCAAGCGGATCGTGGCCACGCAAGCCGACCTTCGGCCGGCGCGGATTCAGCGCGATTGGTCCGGCGGCCCGTAGGTCGCGAGGAATCGGTCGGCGAGCGGATCGATATCCAGGGCGATCCGCTTGATCGAGGGGACCGGCCGGCCGTCCACCTCGGCCGGGGCGAAGCGGGCATGCCGGATCGCGTCGAAGAGCGTCTCGAGCGCATCCGCCTCGAAGCCCTGGACCCTTTCCGCGGCAAGCCGCTCGAGTGCGCCGTCGGCGTCGAGGTAGATCACGAGTTCGAGACTGCCCGGCTCCTTGCGCGCGAGTGCGAACTCCTCGAGGCCGACCGGCGGGAAAGTGAAGCGAGCCGAGACATCGGCCTGCCAGGCTTCGACATGAAGCCCCTCAGGCGCACCCGCCGGCGAGTCGCAGCCGGTCGTGAGGGCGGCGGCGAACAGGCCCGCAGCGAGGATGGAACCGAACCGGCGAACTCGGCGCCAGCGGCTTCCATGCCGGTGGACCGTTGCCATGTACCCCGGTTCGCCCATGCCGCCGCGCCTAGTTCCCGGGTTCGGTGATCTCGCGCCAGCCCATCGAGCGCGGGTCGAGGTAGCGCAGGTAGCCCTGGGTCAGCTTGAGCTCGTTGAACTGGCCGGTGATCACGGCGCGGATGTTGCCGCCGACGCGCACGAGCCGCAGGCCGACCGCCCCGGTCTTCGGGTCGAAGGACGTGATCCGCGACGGCGCGTCGCCGCCCAGGGTGCCCGGGTCGTAGAGCTGGGACTGGCCCGTCTCGAAGTTGGCCGCATAGATTCGCGACGAGCCGCCTTCGTTGCAGAGCTGGGTGGTCTGGGGGATCGTCCCGAGCCACGAGATCTTGCCGAGGTCGGTGTCCTGCGGATCGATGACCACCCGTTCGCCGCTGGCCAGCAGGTCGTGGTACCAGCCGGCCGGCTTGTCCGGGTCCGGCGTGATCGGGTTGAGCAGGTCGGTATTGGCCACCATCACGGAGCGCGACAGCGGGAAGCTCGGGGCTTCGCCGACACCGCTCTCCCAGCGCGCCAGCCGGGTGCCGTCGCGGAACGCATAGAAGCTCTGCTGGTGCGTCGTGTAGATGTCGTCCTGGCCCAGC
>DAIMFM010000007.1:11309-17100 GCA_036724585.1 Burkholderiaceae bacterium
GGCCGGTCCCCACGAACACGTAGCGGTTGCGGGTGATCGGCGCGACCCGCACGACCGGCCCGGACGTGACCGCCTGGTTCGCGGGCAGGCTCGCGAAGTGCTCGGGGGCGGGCACGTTGGCCGTCGGGCTCGTGAAGTCGAAGCGCCAGATGTCGCCGTTGAGGTCGCCGCCGTAGACCTCGCTGATCGTGCCGTCGGCGCTGTCGGGTGTGTAGGCGGTCACCTGCGACAGGCCGGAGGGGCTGAGGTCGCTGCCCGAGCCGGTGGACACCTTCTGCAGCAGCGCGCCCGTCTTGACGTCGACGATGTAGAGCCAGCCCTGGCCGCCGCCGTCGGAGCCGTGCGAGTCAATGTTGTTGTAGCCGGAAGTGAGCAGCGCGACCCATCCCCACTTCTTCGTCTTGACGACCTGGGGCGCCCCGAAGGAATAGCCCATGGTCGAGTCCTGGAACTCCCACAGGACCTTGCCCGCGACCCCGGTCTCGGTGCTGAAGGCGCTCGGGTCGGTGACGTCGATCGCGAAGTAGCCGCGACCGCCCTTGCCGAGTCCGCCGATCAGGACCGACCGCCAGTCCCCGCTCGCCGTGGTGGCGCCGTTGGTGCGGGCGAAGTCGGCGTCGAAGATCCAGGCGGTGGCATTGACGTAGTTGCGGTGGACGTAGTTCTTCTTCGGCAGGTCGGCGAGGACGCCGCTGCCGGCGCCCGCGGCCTGCGAGTAGAGGAAGGACGGGACATAGGCGAAGACCTCGGTGCCACCGTCGGTGCCGCTCACGCTGGCATCGAAGGCGTGCAGCATGCCGTCGTTGGCGCCGACATAGAGCATCTCGCGGCGGTCCTTCCAGGTCGTCCTGAAGGTGCCGTATCCCGGGTTGTAGGCATCGGACAGCGGGGCATTGGGCGCGCCGACGTAGCGCGCCTCGGAATCAATGATGTCGCCCAGCTTGCTCTCGACGATATTGCCGATCGCCGTCTTGCGCAGCCGCTTGCGGAACGCGCCGATGTCGTTGCGACCGCGCAGCCACTCGAGCACCTGGCTGTCGTTGTTGAGGGCGTTCTGCTGCCAGGTGGCGAGCTGGTTCCAGCGGAACGGCTTGGCGACGCCCACAGTGGCCGTCTCGGTGTTCTTGGTCCAGGTGACGATGCGCCGGCCATTGTCCCAGCCCTGGCTCGCCAGCTTGTCGGCGGCGTTCCATTGCTGGGCGGCGGTGATGTTGCCCGAGGCCTCGTCGAAGCCGGAATAGGTGTAGCCGACCAGGTTGCCGGACCAGAAGGCCGGGTCGTAGCTCACCCGGAAGATGCCGGTGTCGGTCTGCAGCTCGACCGAACGGGTGGAGGTGTTGATGCCGACCGCGGTGGCGACCTGCGCCCGGATCGACGAGAAGGCCGCCTTCAGGCCGTCGACCAGGGCCTCGGGGGAGCCCGCCTCGTAGTAGTTGTCCGGCAGCCAGTCGCCGTCGCGGTCCCAGACGTCGCGAATGTCGATCACGCCGTCGCTGTTCTCGTCGGCGATGGCATCGCCGATGTCCAGGGTGGCCGGCGCGTAGGGTCCGCCCGGCGGGTCGATCGTGTTCTGGTCGATGAAGCCGCCGTACTTGGCGGCGAGCCAGAGCTGGTTGCGGCGGCGAACGTGCTGGCGGTCAAAGCCGGTCCCCCAGCTGCCCGCCTCGCGCACGTCGACGAAGTACGAACGAACCCGCTGCCGGCCCCGGGACCGGACCGTGTTCTCGGAGTCGGGCCGGATGTCGCGCGAGTTGGCATAGTAGGCGAGGGAGGCGAGGTAGGCCGAGCCGTTGCAGCAGTTGACCTGGCCGGGAGCGAGGTTGCCGCCGCTCGAGTTGCGCAGCTGGACGCCCTCGTTGGCGAGCTCCGTGGCGATGATCTCGTTCAGCAGGGTCGACACGTTGGCGTCGGCGGGGAAACTGCCGGCGTTCGACGGTTGGGCGCTCGTCTCGTTGACGGTCGATGTGTTGCCCGGCAGGCGCTTGTCCTTGTGCGTGTTGGCGTCCGCGATGCCGATGATGAAGTTGTTCGGGCACCATTCGTCGGCATCCTCGAAGCCCACGGGCGGCGCCAGGGGGTCGTCCCAGTTCGTGATGACGGGGAAACCGTCGATCTTGCGTTCGGCGCCGCTGCCGCTCAGGCCGCTGGAGTATTCGGGCGTCGGCGAGAGGTTCATGTAGTAGCGCAGCGCCTCGTAGTACATCTCGCTGACGGGATCGTGGTTCTTGTACCCGTCGCGGCGTCCGAAGCCATTGAGGTACTGCGTGACCCCCGAGCGGGTGATCGTGCCCGGCGTCGCGCTGGCGTCGGCCAGATCGGGATTGAGGACGTAGATCCCGGTGGTGGCGTCCCATTCGCGGCTGGCATTGGCCACCTCGCCGGTGGGACCGAGCACCGGCCGGTTGGGGCCGACGAACTTCATGCGCGCGCGCAGCACGCCGCCGTCCCGGTAGATGTCGTCGTCGAGCAGGTAGCCCACCGTGGCGAACCGGACGTCCATCGCGTTTTCCTGGATCAGGCCGGTGGGCTTGAGCGTGCCTGCGCTGTAGGCCGTGCAGGTGGTGGCGGTCTCGGGGAAGGCGGGATCGCAGACCTGCACGCGGACCTTGAAGTCCCTGACGTTGTTGCTGAGCCCGCTGTTCGAGGCGGTCCGCATGGTCGTGTTCCGGCCCGCGATCGAGACATAGAATTCGTTGTGGGAGTACGGGGTGACGTTTTTGGGCGCCGTGATCGGCAGGCTGGCGAAGCTCTTGCCCAGCTGCTTCACCGGGAACTGGGCGGTGCCACCCTGGCCGTCGTGACGGGCCTTCTCGAGCACCGTGAGGCTGGTGGTATCGATGTACCTGTCGCCGCCGGTCATCACCCAGCGGAACAGGTCGATCGTCTGCATCGTCGACCAGTTGAGGAAGTTGCCGCTCCACTCCCCGGCGCCGCCGCAGGTTGCGTTGGAGGTTGCGGGCTGGTCCTTGTAGCCGCGCGTGGCGTCATAGCCGTTGGTGTAGCGGGTCGGCTTGAAGTACTCGGCGCCCGTATCGTAGGTGTAGCACTTGTACGGATCGAAGTAGCCCAGGTAGGGCATCGATTCCTGCGGCTTGAAGCTCGGGTTGCCGGTATTGGCGGCCGCGACACGATCGGCCCGCACGCCCGGGCTGAAGTAGCACGCGCTACGTCCGTTGTCGCGACCCGGGCACCCCGTGCCGTCGGTCTCGTCGTTGTAGGCCTGGACGTTACCGGTGGGCCACTCCACCGACAGCGCCAGGAGCACGTTGGCGGGAACGCTCAGCGTGGTGCGGGCCGGCTGGTCGGAGAGGTCGGTTTCCGCTGCCTGCGCCATGGGCGTGTAGCCCAGGATGGTTGCCGCCACGATCGACGACCAGCGCACGATGGCGCTGTCGCGCATCCGGTCTACGAAGCTGGTCTGCGTTTCGGCGGGCCCGGCAAGGGCGCGCGGGACATTGCGGGTACGCTGCATGGCAGGTCACTCGATCGGCAAGGTGAACAGGGCTTGCGTGAGGGCTTCCACCCCTCGCGGTCCGTTGGTGCGTGCGGTGACCCGGAAGACCGGGGTGCGCGGCGTCGAGACACTGGAGCAGCGCGAACAGTTGTCCGGCACCCGCGAGCTCGACATCGCGCAATGGTTGTCGGCGGCGGGCTCCTGGAGCGAGCACATGCGTTCGATCAGGTACACCGTCTCCATGCCTTCGCCGCTGGCGATCGCCGACGACGTCCCGAGCGGGCCGAAGGCGGTGGCGAACGATGCGTCATCCTTGATCGCAAGGGGCACGCCGGCGCTGTCGGTGGGCAGGGCGACCGCCGAATAGGCGAAGCCGCCGGCCTGGCCGAGGGCATCGGTCTCCGTGTTCCTGAGCATCGCGAAGTGATTCCCGGCATGGGCCTCGAACTCCACGATCGCCGCCCGGATCGCGAGCTGGTTGCGATTGACGGCGTCGCGCTGGAACGACGCATTGCGGGCAAGCAGGGTCGACGAGTCGATCATCCGGACGAGGCCGATCGAGGCCATCGCCATCACGGTCACCATGACCAGGGCGATCGGCAGCGCGGTACCTCTCTGGCGGCGTAGCAGGGCGAGCATGCGCGGCCTCGTCAGGTGCAGGCGCCCGCCGACGGAATGCCGCCGTAGCGCCGATGTTCCGCGCAAAGCGCGATCCGCTGGTTGGGCAGCGGGACGATGGTGTCGTAGACCTGGTACTGGAAGCTGCGCTGCTCGCCACTGTGGTTGAGCGTGGTCTGCAGGGCCGCCGGCAGGTCCGGGAAGAGGGTGATGCTCGCCGGCCCTTGCGTACCCTGCCTCTCGGTCGAGCGGACGACGATTGCAAGGCGCAGTGCCTTGATCGCGAGCGCGGCCTCGCCATTGGCCTGCAGCGAGGCGAAGGACCATGCACCGGTGGGCGCCACCCAGGAGTCGACGATATTGTCGTTGGCGATGCCGCCGCCGGAACCATCGTCGACGCCATACAGGACCTGCAGGTTGACGACGTTCTCGCCGATGGGCGCCGGCGTCGCGAGCGTCACCCGCTGGAGCATGTCGAGCTGGACCAGCTGCTCGTTGGCGTTCACGCCGAACAGCGCGAATGTCGGCGTCGCGCCGAGGTTCATCAGCGTGTAGTCGGCCGGCTGCGGCAGCGTGGCGAAGCCGTTCGCGTTGTTGTACGGCGCGGCGAGGGCAGCCGACGTGGGCACCGCGGTCGCCGCCGCCTGGCCTGCCGCGGGCGGCGCATAGCTCGAGTCGACCTGCCCGATCTGGCAGTCGCCGCCCGCGGTGGACGGGTTCGAGACCAGGAGCATGTCGCCGGCGCGGAAGCCGACCGAGGGCAGGGTCTCGACCTGGGCGGCCGACGTGATGGTCAGGGACATGGGTGCGCCGCCGGTCGAGTTCCCGGCGCTCATCACCATGACGGTGTCGGGATTGGTGCCGCCGCCGTCGAGCACGCCTACGGGCAGGACGTTGAGGCTCGTCGGGAGGGCCGCGAAGGGAGCGGGCCAGGCGGAGCCGCGCGGCAGCAGCGCCGAGCCGCCTTGCCAGGCGAGCAGGCGACAGCCCCAGACGTTCATGCCGTTGGCGAGGCCATTGCCGGCGAGGCGCAGTTCGCGCATCAGTCGCCAGCCGGTCATCGTGCCGACCTGCTGGGCATCGGCCTGGCCGGTGGTGGCCCGCCGGGCGATCTCGCTGGCGGAGAAGGCCTGGACGATCGCGAGCGAGGCGAGCAGGCCGATCGCCATGCCGACGAGCAGTTCGATGATCGAAAGGCCGCGCTGTGAATGCATCCGGACCTCAGTTGAACAGGGCGCTGACGGTGACATGCTGGCGTGTCTCGGTCATGGCGCTGATCGCGCCGGTGCCGTCGCGCACCCGATGGCGCGGGGGCACCCAGCTCACGACGATCCGGACCGTCAGCGGGGCACCCGCGACGGAAGAGAACTCGACCGTGGCGTCGCCGGCGGGCAGGCCTACCTCTTCCGCCTGGACCCGCTCCTGCAGCCACAGATCGAAACGGTCCCCGCCGGTGGCGAAGTCGGCGACCACGGTTGCCCGCGGCGCGATCTGCATGCGCGCGAGGAGTTCGTCGGCGGCGGCCGCCGCCTCCGTACGGTAGCGGGCGTCCGACGTGATCTGGGCGCCGGAAGCCTGGGCGCCGATCATTCCCAGCACCGCGATCGCGAATACGACGATCGCGATCAGGCTCTCGAGCAGCGTGAAGCCTCCCTGGTTGCCGGACGGGGGGCAGGGCGGTCGCTGGTATTGCAAGACGGGTCTCGGTCGCGGCATTCA
>DAIMFM010000007.1:17110-23352 GCA_036724585.1 Burkholderiaceae bacterium
GCATTCAGCACCCCGATGGCAGCCTCGGCTGGCAGGCCGAGTTGGTTCCGTACGCGGCGGCGGAATCGCAGACCCTGATCGACCCGCCCGGGGTCACGTAGGTGCAGTAGCGAAGCGATTGCGCGACATGGTTGAACTGCACGATGCGCGGCGCGGCGAGCATCAGCGGCGCGCCGGTGGAGACGTCCAGGACGCGGCCCATCGGCGTGAAGACGATCGAGCTCAGGTTGCCGGCGGTGGTGATGCTCTTGCCGAAGCGATCGCGCGATTCGCCGGCGAGGAACTCGTCGGCGCTGCTTGCGTCCTGGACCCGTACCATCCACGCCGTGGCGGCAGAGGGCGCCGCCGGGGTCGCGCTCGACACGTTGGCGGCGGTCGGCTCCGAGGTCGTCATCAGGACCTCGATGTTCCGGTTGAGCCGCGTCGCCTCCGCCTGTGCCTTGCGCAGCGAGGCGGCGAGCGACTGGGCGGCCGAAGTGGTCTGGCGCGAGGCGAACAGCCGCTCGAAGCTGGGCACCGCGATCATGATCAGGGCGCCGAGGATGGTCACGGTGAACATCAGCTCGAGCAGGGTGAAGCCGGCGCTGGCATGCCGGGACCCGCTCGAGCTCGACGGACGTGGACCGGTCATCCTCATTCCTTGCGGACGATGAAGCGGTTCACCGGCAAGGCGCCGGAATACCAGCCGCTCGGAACCGCCGCGGTCCCCTCGCCCCCGGCGTCATTGATGGTGTAGACGAAGCCCGCCGACGAGCCGACGCCGGTGGCGGTCAGGGTGAACTGCTGGCCGCTCGCCGCCGTCGTGCAGGTGATGTCGAAATGGCCTTCGGCGTCGTGGAAATCGGCGACCGCACAGGCTCCGCCCGAGGCGTAGCTGCGGTTGCCGGCATAGAACTGCTCGAGGCGCAGCTTGGTTTCCTTGAGCACGGCCACGCCGGCGGCGAGGCGCGCGCGCTGGGTGTAGCTGCCCCAGGCAGGGATGGCGATCGCGGCGAGGATGCCGATGATCGTCATCACGAGCAGGAGTTCGATCAGGGTGAATCCTGCGTGCCGACGGGTTCGGGACATGGCGTTGCGCTCCGGGAGCATGGGCCGATCACCCGGCGCGGGGTGGTCGGAAGGTTTTTTCACCGGCTCAACTTAGTGGCGCGCTCCGGGTGCCGCGACGGGATGCCGACGGGCGGCGCGTTTGCGGCGTTCAGTGGCGTGCCGCGCTAAGATTGGCTCGGGGGTGGCCGCAGCCCGTGGCCCCGGGCGCAATCCGCCGAGATTCCGAGACATGACTTCCGTGAGATACAGCACACCCACCCAGCTCGAGGCCTATCTCGACTGGCTTCGCTCGCGCCATGGCCTGCGCTTCGACGACTACGAGTCGCTGCATCGATGGTCGGTCACCGAGCTCGATGCCTTCTGGGGCTCGATCCGCGAGTACTTCCGGCTCATCGACGAGGGCGTTGCGCAACCGGTGCTGGCCGACGAGCGCATGCCCGGCGCCACCTGGTTCCCCGGCCTGTCGCTCAACTACGTGGACCAGGTCCTGCGCCATGCCGGCGCCGGCGATCCGCAGCGCCCCGCCATCGTCCATCGCAGCGAAAGCGGGCACGACGGCGAACTGGGATGGGCGCAGCTGCACGACCAGGTCGCCGCGCTCGCGACCCGGCTGGTGGAGCTCGGGGTCCAACCGGGCGACAGGGTGGCTGCCTACCTGCCGAACATCCCGGAAACGATCGTCGCGTTCCTGGCGACCGCGAGCGTGGGCGGGGTCTGGTCGCTGTGCTCTCCCGACATGGGTCCGGTCGGGGTGCTCGACCGCTTCCGCCAGATCGAGCCGAAGCTGCTGGTGACCTGCGACGGCTACGTCTACGGCGGCAAGCCGCACGACCGGATGGACGTGGTCGGCGAGATGCTCGCGCAACTGCCGAGTGTGCGCCATGTGCTTGCGCTGCCCTACCTCGATCGCGATCGCCCGCTTGCCGCCTTCGGCGCCGACAGGCCGGTGCACGACCTGCGCGCGGCCTGCGCCGCCAAGGCACCGGCCGACTGGGCGCCAAGGCGCCTGCCCTTCGACGCGCCCTTGTGGATCGTCTATTCGTCGGGCACGACCGGCATGCCCAAGCCGATCGTCCACGGTCATGGCGGCGTTGTCCTCGAACACCTGAAGCTCATCGTCCTGCACAACGACCTCGGTCCTGACGTCCGCTTCCTCTGGTATTCGAGCACCGGCTGGATCATGTGGAATTGCCAGATCGGCGGGCTGCTCGGCGGCACGACCCTCTGCATCTACGACGGCAATCCCGGCTGGCCCGACATGGGCGTGCTGTGGCGCTTCGCCGCCGAGACCCGCGTGAGTTTCTTCGGCGCCGGCGCGGCCTATTACGCGAACTGCGTCAAGGCCGACCTGCATCCGGCCGAGCACGGCGACCTGTCGCGGCTGCGGGCGCTGGGCTCGACCGGTTCGCCACTCGCGGTCGAGAGCTACGAATGGGGCTGGCGGGAGTTCGGGGACGACCTCTGGTGGTGCGTGATCTCCGGGGGCACCGACTTCGCCGGCGCCTTCATCGGCGGCAATCGCATGCTGCCGACCACCCCCGGCGAGATGCAGTGCCGTTGCCTCGGGGCCGCGGTCGAAGCCTGGGACGAGAACGGCAAGGCGCTGATCGACGAAGTCGGCGAGCTCGTCTGCGTGCGCCCGATGCCGTCCATGCCGCTGCGCCTCTGGGGCGACGAGGACGGCAGCCGCTATCGCGAGAGCTACTTCGACATGTACCCGGGCGTCTGGCGCCACGGCGACTGGATCCGCATCACGCCATCGGGCAGCGCGATCATCTACGGCCGTTCCGATGCGACCATCAACCGCTTCGGCATCCGCATGGGAACGGCCGAGCTCTACAGGGCGGTCGAGACCATTCCGGCGGTGCTCGACAGCCTCGTGGTCGATCTCGAGTACCTCGGGCGCGAGAGCTACATGCCGCTCTTCGTGGTGCTGCGCGAGGGCGCGGTGCTCGACGATGCGCTCCTCGCGGAGATCAACGGCCGCATCCGCAGCGCCATGTCACCGCGGCACCTGCCGTCCGAGGTCGTGGTCACGCCCGAGGTGCCGCGCACGCTCAGCGGCAAGAAGCTCGAGTTGCCGGTCAAGAAGCTGCTGATGGGCGTCGCGCCCGAGAAGGCGCTCAACCGCGATGCCATGTCGAACCCCGGCAGCATCGACTGGTATGTCGACTTCGCGCGCGCCCGCGCCACGGCCGACGGCCCGTCCTGATCCGGCCCGCCCCGGTCCGGAAGGACCCCGTCCCTGTCAAGTCCCCATGGCGACCGGGGCGCGGGGCGTCCACCGTCGAGCCCGGCAGGAGCCATGCTAAGGTCCCGGGAAGCGACGCCCCGGCCGGGGCCAACGGGGATGCCGGATGGCGGGATTCAACGAGATGTACGAGGGTGACCGGGTGCGCGATGCATACCGGGAGATCGCCGACTGGATTCGCAAGGCGGGGGTCGAGGCGCTCGGCAGGAAGCAGCGCGAGGCCGAGACCCTCTTTCGGCGGATCGGCATCACCTTCGCCGTCTACGGGGAATCCGGCGAACCCGCCGAATCCGAGCGCCTCATCCCGTTCGACGTGGTTCCCCGGGTATTCACCGGGCAGGAGTGGCGTCGCATCGACCAGGGCGTGCGCCAGCGGGCACGGGCCCTCAACCTTTTCCTCGGCGACATCTATCGCCGCGGCGAGATCGTCAAGGCCGGGGTGATACCGGCCGGGATCGTCTACCGCAACGCGGCCTACCTCCCGGCGGCGGCCGGCTTCACCCCGGCGCGCAGCGTCTATTCGCACATCGTCGGCGTCGACGTGGTGCGGACCGGCCCCGACGAGCTGTTCGTCCTGGAGGACAACTGCCGTACGCCTTCCGGCGTGTCGTACATGCTGGAGAACCGGGAGATCATGATGCGGATGCTGCCCGAGCTCTTCACCCAGCGTCGGGTCCGGCCGGTCGACCACTATCCCGCACTGCTGCGCCGCACGCTCGCGAGCCTCGCGCCGGCGGCCTGCGAGGCCGAGCCGAGCATCGTGGTGCTCACGCCGGGAGTGTTCAATTCCGCCTACTACGAGCACTCCTTCCTCGCCGACCAGATGGGGGTCGAGCTGGTCGAAGGGCAGGACCTGTACGTCGACGACGGCTTCGTGTACATGCGCACGACCCAGGGGCCGCAGCGCGTCGACGTCATCTACCGCCGGATCGACGACGACTTCCTCGATCCGCTGACATTCCGCTCCGATTCGGTCCTCGGGGTGCCCGGCCTGTTCAATGCGTACCGGACCGGCAAGGTGTCGATCTGCTCGGCACCCGGCAGCGGGGTGGCCGACGACAAGGCGATCTATACCTATGTGCCGGACATGATCCGGTTCTATCTCGGCGAGGCGCCGATCATCGCCAATGTCCCCACCTGGCGATGCGCGGAACCCGATGCGCTCGCCTATGTCCGCGACCACCTCCACGAACTCGTGGTCAAGGAAGTCCACGGCTCGGGCGGCTACGGCATGCTGATCGGCCCGGCCGCCAGCAGGGCCGAGCGCGAAGCCTACCTGGCCCGCCTCGAAGCCGCCCCGGAGGGGTTCATCGCGCAACCCACGCTCGCGCTCTCGAGCTGTCCCACCTATGTCGACGGCGGGATCGCGCCGCGCCATGTGGACCTGCGGCCGTTCTGCCTCGTCGGGGACGAGATCCGGCTCGTGGCGGGTGGCCTTACCCGGGTGGCCCTCACCGAGGGCTCGCTCGTGGTCAATTCGAGCCAGGGCGGCGGGGTGAAGGACACCTGGGTGCTGGGGGACTGAACGCATGCTCAGCCGTACCGCCGAGAACCTGTTCTGGCTTGCCCGCTATGTGGAGCGGGCGGAGAACACGGCCCGCCTGCTGGAGATGGGCTACCGCCTCTCGCTCCTGCCGGCGTCGACCGAAGGGTCCAGCAGCGAATGGGGGTCGGTCCTCGACGCATCGCGCACCCGTGCCGGCTTCGAGGCGATCCACGGCGACGACGTCCGGCAGCAGACGGTCGCCGACTACCTGCTGTTCGACCGCCGCAATCCGTCGAGCGTCGCCAACTGCCTGGACCGGGCTCGCGCCAATGCGCGGACGATACGGATCGCCCTGACGACCGAGATGTGGGTTGCGATCAACGACGCCTGGCTCTCCTGGCAGCAGGTGCTGCCACCCAAGGCCAGCGGCGGTGGACTGCGCGACGTCCTCGAATGGGTTCGCCGCCAGGGGTCGCTGTTTCGTGGCACGACCGACGGGACGCTCATGCGCGTCGATGGCTACGAGTTCATCGGCATCGGCACGGCGCTCGAGCGCGCCGACAACATGGCGCGGCTGCTCGATGTCAAGTACTACATCCTCCTGCCGGGCGGCAGCACCGTAGGCGGGGGCATCGACCACTACCAGTGGGCGACCATCCTGCATGCCGCCTCGTCCTTGCGCGCCTATCACTGGACCTACAAGACGGCCGTCACCCCACGCAACATCGCCGACTTCCTCATCCTGGACCCATTCTCGCCGCGCTCCATGCATCACTGCTATCGCATGCTCGGCGATCGGCTCAACGGCCTGGGTCGGCTGTATGGCAAGCGCCATGCGTGCCACGCCGAGATCAACGAATCGCTGACGATGCTGTCGGAACTGACGATCGACCAGATATTCGCGACCGGCCTGCACGAGTTCCTGGACGATTTCATCGCGCGTACGGCCCACCTGCACGGATCGATCGCGCTGGCATACCACTTCGCGGGATAGCACGGTGAAGCTGAAGATCACGCATCGGACGAGCTACCGATACGAGCCTGCCGTCAGGCTGGTCGTCCAGAGCCTGCGCCTGCGCCCGAGCGAGTTCGAAGGGCAGCGCATCCTCGAATGGCGCATAGACGCCGGCGAGCACGCGATCGACGCCGGCTATGTCGATGGTTCGGGCACCTGCGTCAACATGCTGACCGCGCATGGCCCGGTGGAGGTGCTCGAGATCGTTTCGGCAGGCGTGGTGGACGTCGCCGACCGGGCCGGCATGGTGCGCGGACTGCGCGAGCTCGTGCATCCGCTCGCGTGGCTGCGCCCAGGGCCGCTGACGAGGCCGGCGGAGGCCATTGCCGACCTGGCCCGCAGTGCGCTGGCCGGCGCCGGCCGGGACAGGCTCGAGCAAGGCCACGCCCTCGCCGGGGCCGTTACGCAAGCCGTCCGCTATGTCCCCGGGACCAGCGATG
>DAIMFM010000008.1:0-22949 GCA_036724585.1 Burkholderiaceae bacterium
CCGGCGCCGATCCGTCTCTCGATCCAGGCCCGGGAGGTCGCATACAGGTTGTCGTGGACCTCGGCCCATTCGAGGAAATCGCCGGCGTCGCGACGACGGATGAACTCGTCGCGCTCGAGGAACTCGTAGTCGACACCGTCGACCTCGCCGGGACGCGCCGGCCGGGTGGTGCAGGAAACCGACAGCCGCAGGTTGGGCTGTTCGCCCAGGAGCGCGCGCACCAGCGAAGTCTTGCCGGCGCCGGAAGGTGCGGAGACCACGAAGAGGCTGCCGGTCTGGGGGTCGGGGGTCATCGGGCGCGAGTCTTGGCGCGTTTCTTTCGTCGGTCGGGTATCTTACCAACCGCCCCGCCATCCGGCCGGCCAGGGCGGGCCCGCACCGGGCCCCCTTCGAACCACATGCATGCGGGCAACCAGGAGGGACGGACGCGATGAGCGAGGGACAGTTCTACCACGAGGGCATGCGCGAACTGCAGGACCGCTTCGACGGCCGGAGGATCGCCGATGCGCTCGAGCGCCATCGTCGCCACGAGGTGTTCTGGGACAGCGACCGCGAGCTGATCGAGAGCGCGCCCTTCTTCTTCATCGCCACCACCTGGGGTGAGCATGTCGACTGCAGCATCAAGTCCGGCGATCCGGGCTTCGTGAAGATCGTCGGCGACAACGTCATCGAGTTCCCCGAGTACGATGGCAACTCGATGTACCGGACGCTGGGGAACATCGCGCGCAACCCGAACATCGGGCTGCTGTTCCTGCGCTTCGACGGCAAGTCGTTGCGCGTGCGCATCAACGGCAAGGCCACGATCATCGACGACCCGGAAGTCGTCGCCCGCCACCATGGCGCCAGGCTGGTGGTCCGGGTCGAATGCGAGATCTACCCCAACTGTCCGCGCTACCTGCCGCAGTTCGAGGAGGCGCTGCCTTCGCCCTACGTGCCTCGGCCGGGGCAGGGGACGCCGCCGGCGCCGGAGTGGAAGAGCCGGGACTACCTGCGCGACCTGCTTCCTGCGGACGATCCGCACCGGGCGGCGGTGGCGCGCGACAAGGCGTGAAGACGAGGGGCCGCCCGGCGCGGGGCGGCTAGCCGAGGCCAGCCGACGCGGGCCGCGAGGCGATCCATGTGGCGCGCCTGCTCGAGCGGCTGCTCTCGACGTCCTGAGGGCCGAAGACGGCCTGCCACAACTGGTATACGGTTAGGGTTGCCGGCGCCGCAAGCCGGTCCGCCCCATCCCATTGCGCCACAGGACTGACGACATGAAGAACAAGCCCATTCTCGAACTCGCCGACCTCAAGGCCATTGCGCTTGCCGCGGAGGCGGAAGCCACGAACAACGGCTGGGCGGTGAGCATCGCCATCGTCGATGACGGCGGGCATTTGTTGTGGCTGCAGCGCCTGGACGGCGCCGCGCCGATCTCGGCCCATATCGCGCCTGCCAAGGCGCGGACCGCCGCCATGGGGCGCCGCGAGAGCAAGTCGTACGAGGAGATGATCAACGGCGGCCGCGCATCGTTCCTGAGCGTGCCCGAACTCCGGGGCATGCTCGAGGGCGGGGTGCCCATCATGAGGGACGGCCACTGCGTCGGGGCGGTCGGCGTCAGCGGCGTCAAGTCGAGCGAGGATGCGCAGGTGGCGCGGGCGGGCATCGCGGCGCTCGACTCATAGGAGCGGATCGATGAGCAACCGGGACTCCGTTCTCCGGCCCGTCGACGACAAGACCCGGGCGCTCGCCCGCCGGTTGCTTCGAACCGCGCGCATCGGCGCGCTGGCCGTCCTCGAGCCGGCCGGCGGCCATCCCTATGCGAGCCGTGTCGCGGTGGCGCCTGACATCGGCGGCGCACCCGCGATGCTGCTGTCCTCGCTGGCGTCGCATACCGCGGCGCTCGATGCCGACCCGCGCTGTACCTTGTTGCTCGGCGAGCCGGGCGCAGGCGACCCGCTGGCCCATCCGCGCATCTCGGTGATGGGCCTGGCACAACGCGTGCCGCGCGACTCCGAAGTGGATGCCCGGGTGCGAAGGCGCTTCCTGGCGCGGCATCCCAAGGCCGAGCGGTACGCCGGCTTCGCCGACTTCGCGTTCTTCCGGCTCGAGCCGCAGCGCGCGGTGCTGGTCGGGGGCTTCGGCCGTGCCTCCGATCTCGCGCCTGCCGACCTGTACGGCGATGCCATGCCCGGCGAGGAAGGGCTGGCGGCGTTCGCCGCCCATGAACGCAGCGCCGTCGAGCACATGAACAGCGACCATGCCGATGCGGTGGCGCTCTACGCGACGCGACTGTGCCGCGCGGAAGCCGGCGACTGGTGGATCGTGTCGCTCGACCCCTACGGCATCGACATGATGAGCGGCAACCGGATCGAGCGGCTCGAGTTCGATGCGCCACTCGCCGAGCCGGCGCAGCTTCGCGAGGTACTGGTCGAACTGGCGGCGAGGGCGCGGGGAACTCGGCCTGCCCCGGAGTAACGGACGACATCCGCCGGTCGCGTGCCGGCCAGCGCGGAACGGTGGCGCCGGCGCGCTGTGTCCTACTCCATGTTCTGCACCTGCTCGCGCACCTGCTCGATCAGCACCTTGAGGTCCACGGCGACGCGGGTCAGGTCCACGGCCGCGGCCTTCGATCCCAGCGTGTTCGCCTCGCGGTTGAGTTCCTGCACCATGAAATCGAGCCGCTTGCCGATGGGGCCGTCGCCGGCAAGGATGCGGCGGCATTCATCGATGTGGGTGGAGAGCCGGTCGATCTCCTCGGCGACGTCGATCTTGAGGCCGTAGGCCGCGACTTCCTGGCGAATGCGCGCCATGGTCTCGTCGGCGGGCAGGGCGGCCGCGCCGGGCGCGGCGGCGATGGCCGCCTCGATGCGCTCCGTGAGCCTCGCCTCGTAGGCGGCGCGCAGTTCCGGGGTTCGTTCGTGGAGGGTGGCGACCAGCCCGGCCATGGCGTCGAGTCGCTCGAGCATCACGGCAACCAGGCGCTCGCCCTCGCGCTCGCGGGTGGCGGTGAACTCGGCCAGCAGTTCCGTGCCGAGCTGGACCGCCTGCGGCACCAGCGTTTCGGGCGAGCCGGTATCGGCGAACACGCCCGGGAAGCGCAGGAGGTCGCCGATGCTGGCCGGCGCGAGGCCCGGAGCGCGCTCGCGGATCTGGGCCGCGCTGGCGAGCAGGCGGTCCAACAGCTGTTCGTCGAGCCGGGCGTCGGCACCCAGGGACCTGGTGCGCAGGCTGATGCGGCATTCGATCTTGCCCCTGCGCGCGGCATTGCCGACGGCCGCCCGCAGGGCCGGCTCGGCGGCCCGCAGCTCGTCGGGCACCCGGAAGGCGAGATCGAGATAGCGCGAGTTGACGCTGCGCCATTCCACCGCGAGCTGGCCGAGGGGCGTCTCGCGGGTGCCGCTGGCGTAGCCCGTCATGCTCTGGATGCGGTGTGCCCGCGACGTTTGGGCCACTGGTTCTCCTCGAAAGCCAAAAGACCTTTAAAATCCGGGGGATGGGATCGCAGACCAATGCCCCGCTGCCCGATGGGCTGGAGATCGGTGGCTATCGTATCGTACGGCGCATCGCCAGCGGCGGGTTCTCCATCGTCTACCTGGCCGAGGACGCTCATGGCGAGCAGTTCGCCATCAAGGAGTACCTGCCCAGTTCGCTCGTCAAGCGAAAGGAAGGCGAGCTCGCCCCGGCGATAGAGGACAAGAACATCGCCACGTTCCGCAACGGCCTCAAGTGCTTCTTCGAGGAAGGCCGTTCGCTGGCGCAGATCTTCCATCCCAACGTGGTACGGGTGGTCAACTTCTTCAGGGCGAACGACACCGTCTACATGGTGATGGCCTACGAGCGCGGTCGCAGCCTGCAGGAACTCGTCCTGCGCAACCGCGGCAAGGGTCCGAAGATGGGCGTGCTCGCCGAGCGGCATGTCATCGCGGTCTTCACCCAGGTGATGAACGGCCTGCGCGAGGTCCATGCCAACCGACTGCTGCACCTCGACCTGAAGCCCGCCAACATCTACCTGCGCCTGGACGGGACGCCGCTGCTGCTCGACTTCGGCGCGGCGCGCCGGGCGCTCGATGCCGATGGTCCCAAGCTCTTTCCCATGTACACGCCGGGTTTCGCGGCGCCCGAGCTTTACCGGCGCAACCGCCAGCTCGGGCCCTGGTCCGACGTCTACAGCCTCGGTGCGAGCATGTTCGCCTGCATGGCGGGAGCCCCGCCCCAGCCGGCCGACAAGCGCGAGCTCGAGGACAAGCTGCCTGCAACCATCGCCCGGCTGGGCGAATCCGGTGCCTATTCGGTCCCCCTGGTGGAACTGGTGGCCTGGTGCCTCAAGCTCAGCCCGCTCGAGCGCCCGCAGAGTGTCTTCGCGCTGCAGCGGGCGCTGCGCCGGATCGCCCGCCAGGCGGGATCCCAACCACCCGATCGTTCCCTCGGACGCTGGATCGACAGCATCACCGCGCGCCTGCCGTTTCGCCGGCGCGAGGACCGCAGCGGTTCGCTGAGCTTGCCGGGCTGACAACGTGGAGTCCTTGTTGCGCTTCTCCATTTACCAGGATACGGACGTCGGCCAGCGGGCGGGCAACCAGGATCGGATGGGTTATTGCTTCACGCGCGACACCCTGCTGATGATCGTCGCCGACGGCATGGGCGGGCACCTGCGCGGTGAAGTCGCCGCCCAGATCGCGATGCAGACAGCGGCGGCCGATTTCCAGCAGGCGGCCAGGCCATCGCTCGCCGACCCGGCGGGCTTCCTCGATCACACGCTGCGCCATGGGCACCGCGAGATCCTGCGCTACCAGCAGCAGCATCGCCTGCCCGAGTCGCCGCGCACCACCGTGGTGGCCTGCATCGTGCAGGACGGGCGCGCTTGGTGGGCCCATGCCGGCGATTCCCGCCTGTACTGGATTCGTCGCGGCGTCTGCCTGGCCCGCACGCAGGATCACTCCAAGGTGCAGAACCTGCTCAACCTGGGGCTGATCCAGCCGCATGAGCAGGAAACCCATCCGGAGCGCAACAAGGTGCTCAATTGCCTCGGCTCGCCCTTCGAGCCGACGATCGAGCTCGGCGGTGCGCCGGAACTCGAGCCCGGCGACCTGCTGATGCTCTGCAGCGACGGCGTCTGGTCGGCCTACGACGAGGACACCGTCTGCGACCGCCTGTCCGGCACGCCCGTCGCCGAGGGCATCCCGATGCTGGTGCGCGATGCGGTCGAGACGCTCGGCCCGTTCGCCGACAATGCCACGGCGGTGGCCATGCGCTGGGAGGGCGACGGCATGGGCGACGGCCTGTCCTCGGCGAGCGTACCCGACGGCGCGATCACCACCACCATCGCCCTGGGACCGGTCGACGAGGAATCGGCCCCGACCGAGGACCTGTCGGAGGACGAGATCGAGCGCACCATCGCCGAGATCCGCGAAGCGATCGAGCGCAGTGGAGGTCACGGATGAGCCGTCCCAGTGGCCGCCGGCCCGACGAAATGCGACCCGTCAGGATCCACCGCGGGTTCACCCGCTATGCCGAGGGGTCGGTCCTGGTCGAGTTCGGCCATACCCGGGTACTGTGCACCGCCAGCGTCGAGGACAAGGTGCCGGGCTTCCTGCGCGGCGCCGGCGAGGGCTGGCTCACGGCGGAATATGGGATGCTGCCGCGCTCGACCCATACCCGTTCGGGGCGCGAGGCGGCCGCCGGCCGCCAGTCGGGGCGCAGCCAGGAGATCCAGCGCCTCATCGGGCGCAGCCTGCGGGCAGTGTTCGATCGCAAGGCGCTGGGCGAGCGCACGCTGACCCTGGACTGCGACGTGCTGCAGGCCGACGGCGGCACCCGCTGCGCCGCGATCACCGGCGCCTTCGTCGCGGCCGCCGACGCGGTTGCCGGCCTGCGTGCCGCCGGATTGCTCGAGGGCGACCCCGTGCGCGACCATGTCGCCGCGGTCTCCGTGGGGCTCTACCAGGGCCAGCCGGTCCTCGACCTCGACTACGACGAGGACTCCGCCTGCGATGCCGACTGCAATGTCGTCATGACGGGCCGCGGCGGCATCGTCGAAGTCCAGGGCACCGCCGAGGGCGAGGCCTTCTCGCGGGAGCAGCTCGACCGCCTCCTCGACTATGCAGGCAGCGGTATCGCCCAGCTGGTCGCGATCCAGCGCGAGGCGCTGGCACAGCCACTGCCGTCGCCGTCGACTCCTTTCGCACGATGAAGCCACGGCAGCGGGTCGTGCTGGCGTCGGGCAACGCCGGCAAGCTCGCCGAACTGGGCGCGCTGCTCGCGCCCCTGGGCCTGGAGCTGGTCACCCAGGGCGCGCTGGGCGTGCCCGAGGCCGACGAGCCTTGGCCGAGCTTCGTCGAGAACGCGATCGCCAAGGCGCGCCATGCCAGCCGGCACACGGGGCTGCCGGCGCTGGCCGACGATTCCGGCCTGTGCGTGGCGGCCCTGGGTGGGGCGCCCGGCGTCCTGTCGGCACGCTATTCCGCGGCCGCCGGCGGCGCTCCCGGGGATGCTTCCAACAACGCGCGCCTGCTGGCCGCGCTTGCCGGCCAGCACGATCGTCGCGCCTTCTTCCATTGCGCCGTGGTCATGCTGCGCCATGCCGACGATCCCCGGCCCCTCATCGCCGAGGGAAGCTGGCACGGCCGGATCGCCGACGCCGCGCGCGGCACGGGCGGCTTCGGCTACGACCCGCTCTTCCTGCCCGACGGCGAGCAAGGCAGTGCGGCCGAACTCGGCGCGGCGCGCAAGAACGCCCGAAGCCACCGGGGCAGGGCGCGCGCCGGCTCGCGCGGCTGCGGGCCGAGGCCGGGGCGACAGCGCTCGGGGAAGCCCGCAGGAATGGCTGAGCTTCGGCGGCAGGCGATCTCCCTGCGGCGGGAGCGGCCGGTCGGCGTCGTGCCGCCGCCGCCGCTCTCGCTCTATGTGCACCTGCCCTGGTGCGTGCGCAAATGCCCATACTGCGACTTCAACTCGCACGAGCAGCGCGGTGAACTCGACGAGCAGGGCTACGTCGACACGCTCATTGCCGATCTCGAATCGGCCCTGCCGCGGATCTGGGGCCGTAGCGTGCAGACGGTGTTCCTGGGCGGCGGCACGCCCAGCCTGTTCTCGCCGGAGGCGATCGACCGCCTGCTCGCCGGCATCCGGGCGCGGGTGCCGCTGGTCGCGGGCGCCGAGGTCACCATGGAGGCCAACCCCGGAACCTTCGAGCGCGAGCGCTTCGAGGGCTTTGCGGCGGCGGGCGTCAACCGGCTGTCCATCGGCGTGCAGAGTTTCTCGGACGCAGCCCTGCGCGCGCTCGGCCGGATCCATGACGGCGACCAGGCGCGCGCCGCGATCGAGACGGCGGCGCGGTGCTTCGAGACCTTCAACATCGACCTGATGTATGCCCTGCCGGGCCAGACGCTCGCCGAATGCGAGAGCGACCTGCGCACGGCGCTTGCGTACGAGCCGCCGCACCTGTCCTGCTACCACCTGACGATCGAGCCGAACACGCTGTTCGCCGCCCGCCCGCCGGAAGTTCCGGACCAGGACGAAGCGGCCGACATGCAGGAAATGGTCGAGCAGCTGCTGGGCGGGGCCGGTCTCGAGAACTACGAGATCTCCGCCTGGGCGCTCCCCGGCCATCGGTCGCTCCACAACCTGAACTATTGGCAGTTCGGCGACTACCTCGGTATCGGCGCCGGGGCGCACGGCAAGCTGAGCTTCCATGACCGGATCGAGCGCGAGCAGCGCTGGCGCCATCCGGTCCGCTACCAGCAGAAGGTGCGGGAAGGCGAGCCGGTCGAGATCCTCCGGCGCCTGGGCCCCGCCGACCTCTGCTTCGAGTTCATGCTGAACGCCCTGCGCCTGGTCGACGGTGTACCGGCGGCCCTCTTTGCGGCGCACACGGGCCTCGGCATGGACGCCTTCGGCAAGTCGCTGGCGCAGGCCACCGCCGACGGCCTGCTCGACCCGGACCCGACCCGGATCCGGGCGACGGCGCTCGGGCGGCGCTTCCTCAACGAATTGCAGGCGCGTTTCCTTCCCGAGTCGCCGCCGGCCACCGCGTAGGGGCGGCTTGCCGGGCAGCCGGATCGCGTATCGCGGGTTTCTACGGCCCCTCGGAGAGTTGCGGTCATCGGTCGGCGCCACTTAAGATCGTTGCCGAATGCGGCCATGCCCATCCGGCGGGCTGGCCGATCGCCCACGAGGAGACACCATGAAGACGACGATGCAGCAGCGGCCCCTTTCACTGAACGACATCCTGGAGCGGGCCGGGACCGTCTTCCCCGAGCAGGCGGTGATATCCAGGCTCCCGGACAAGTCGCTGGTGCGGCACAGCTATCGCGATTTCCACCGGCGGACCCGCCAGCTGGCCGCCGGCCTGCTGGCGGCGGGCCTCAAGAAGGGCGACCGGGTGGCCACGCTGTGCTGGAACCACCATGTGCACCTCGAGGCCTATTTCGGCATCCCGGCCGCCGGTGGCGTGATGCACACCCTGAACCTGCGCCTCGCGCCCGAGGAACTCGGCTGGATCGCCGGCCATGCGGAGGACCGCTTCCTCATCATCGACGACGTCCTGCTGCCGTTGCTGAAGGCCGTTGCCCCCTTGCATCGCTTCGAGCGGGTGTTCGTCTACCGCTTCTCGGGCAAGCCGCTCGAGTCCCACGGCACGATCGAGGGGACGCCGGCGCTCGAGGACTACGAGCAGATGCTCGCATCGCCCGAGGAAGCGGACGCGTTCGAGTACGTGGCCCACGACGAGCACGACCCGGTCTCGATGTGCTACACGTCGGGGACCACCGGCCGGCCCAAGGGCGTGGTCTATTCACACCGCTCGACGGTCCTGCATTCGCTGGTCGCCAGCCTGCCCGATTCGGTGCGCATCGGCTCGCGCGACGTGGTGCTGCCCGTGACTCCGATGTTCCATGCCAACAGCTGGGGGGTGCCCTATGCCGCGGTGATGAACGGCGCCCGGCTGGTCTTCCCCGGACCGCACCTGCACCCCGACGACCTGCTGGACCTGATGCAGGTCGAGCCGCCGACCCTGTCGCTGGGCGTGCCGACGATCTGGCTTTCGCTGATCCAGACCTATGAAGCCCATCCGGGGCGCTGGACGCTGCCGGCAGGCATGCGCAGCCTGGTCGGCGGCTCGGCGGCCCCGGAGTCGCTCATCCGCGCCTTCGCGCGCAACGGCGTCGAGCTCGCCCAGGGCTGGGGCATGACCGAAACCTCGCCGCTTGCCACCGTCTTCAATCGCAAGCCCGAGATCGTCGATGCCGACGAGGACGAATGGTTCCGCCTGCGCGCCCTCCAGGGCGTCCAGGTCCCGCTCGTCGACATCCGCATCGTCGATGACGAAGGCCGGATCGTCCCCTGGGACGGTGAAGCCGTCGGCGAACTGCAGGCGCGCGGGCCGTACATCACCGGCTCCTACTACGGCGATGGCGACGACCGCGAGAAGTTCACCGAGGACGGCTGGCTGCGGACCGGCGACGTTGCGGCGATCGATCGCCATGGATTCATGCGGATTGCCGATAGGACCAAGGATCTCATCAAGTCCGGCGGCGAATGGATCAGCTCCGTGGACCTTGAGAACGCCATCATGGCGCATCCGGCGGTGGCCGAGGCGGCCGTCATCGCGGTGCCGCACCCGAAGTGGGCGGAACGGCCGCTCGCCTGCGTGGTGCTGAAGCCGGGGAAGAGCCTGGACCCCGCCGAACTCCGTGAGCACCTGTCCGGGTCGTTCGCATCGTGGCAGCTGCCCGATGCGGTCGAGTTCATCGACGAGATCCCGCGGACCTCGACGGGCAAGTTCTGGAAGGCGCGCCTGCGTGAACGCTACGCCGACTGGCAGGCGTCGGACTCGGCCGAGTTGATCGCTCCTGGTCGGGGCTGACGCACCAAGCTGGTGCGAGGGGCGCCCCGTCCTGGAGCGCCCGCTCCTGGTACGCCGGGGCGCCCCTATCCGGGGTGTCACGGCGCGTTCCTATGCGTCCTGCGCCGGACCTGCATCCCCGCCCCGAGGCGTTCTCGCCCGAAGGATGACGCATCCCTGCGGATGGCACGGAAGCTGCTAAATCCCTGCCGCATTGCTGGCGATCCGGAAAACCCCGAGAATCGTTCGACGCACCCGAGCCGGTTTGTCCGGACCACGCACCCCATTCGTTCGCAGTAGCAACCCAGGAGAAGCCGCTCATGGCCACGGCCAAGGAAGTCATCAAGATGATCTCGGACAACGAGGTCAAGTTCATCGATTTCCGTTTCACCGATACGCGAGGCAAGGAACAGCACGTGTCGGTGCCGGTGTCGCAGTTCGACGAGGACAAGTTCGGTGCCGGCCATGCCTTCGACGGCTCCTCCATCGCGGGCTGGAAGGGCATCGAGGCCTCGGACATGCTTCTCGTGCCGGATCCGGCGACCGCCGTGATGGACCCTTTCCGCGAGGAATCCACGCTGCTGCTGACCTGCGATGTCGTGGAGCCGTCGGACGGCAAGGGCTATGAGCGCGATCCTCGCTCGCTGGCGCGGCGCGCCGAGGCCTACCTCAAGTCGAGCGGCATCGGGGACACGGCGTACTTCGGCCCGGAGCCGGAGTTCTTCGTCTTCGACTCCGTGACCTGGGGCAACGACATGGGCGGGGCCTTCTTCCGGATCAACAGCGAGGAAGCCTCCTGGTCGACCGGCAAGGATTTCGAGGGCGGCAACCTGGCCCATCGACCCACCGTGAAGGGCGGCTACTTCCCGGTCCCGCCGGTCGATTCGCTGCAGGACATGCGCTCCGAGATGTGCCTCATCCTCGAGCAGATGGGCGTGCCGGTCGAAGTCCATCACCACGAGGTGGCGGGGGCCGGCCAGTGCGAGATCGGCACCCGCTACGCCGAACTCGTCACCCGCGCCGACTGGACCCAGCGCCTGAAATACGTCGTGCTCAACGTGGCGCACAGCTACGGCAAGACCGCCACCTTCATGCCCAAGCCGGTGGTCGGCGACAACGGCTCGGGGATGCACTGCCACCAGTCCATCTTCAAGGGCGGCGAGAACCTGTTTGCCGGCGACAAGTACGCCGGGCTGTCGGACCTCGCGCTCTACTACATCGGCGGCATCATCAAGCACGCCAGGGCGCTGAACGCGATCACCAACCCGGGCACCAACTCGTACAAGCGCCTGGTTCCCGGCTTCGAGGCTCCGGTGATGCTCGCCTACTCCGCGCGCAATCGCTCCGCTTCCATCCGCATCCCCCATGTGAGCAATCCCAAGGGTCGTCGCGTCGAGATCCGTTTCCCGGATCCGAGCGCGAATCCCTACCTGGCGTTCTCGGCCATGCTGATGGCGGGCCTCGACGGGATCCAGAACCGGATCCATCCGGGCGAGGCGGCCGACAAGAACCTCTACGACCTGCCTCCGGAAGAAGGCAAGAAGATCCCGACGGTCGCCAGTTCGCTCGACCAGGCGCTCGAGGCGCTGGATCGGGACCGCGAGTTCCTCACCCGTGGCGGCGTCTTCAGCGACTCGCTGATCGATGCGTACATCGAGCTGAAGATGGGCGAGGTCACGCGCTTTCGCATGGCCACGCATCCCTGCGAGTTCGACATGTACTATTCGCTCTGATCGGCCTGGGGCCTTCGGAACGACGGGGGTGCCGAAGCGGCACCCCTTTTTCATTCGCAGCATGAGGATGCAAGCATGATTGCCCACGAACTGAAGCGGATGCCCGCCGTGGCGCTGGCCGCCGCCTGCATGGTGCTCTTGGCCGCTCCGGTTCGGGCGGAGATCTGGCGCTGCGAGAACTCCGACGGCGTGGTCGAGTACAGCAATTCCAAGCCGGGCCGGGACCGCAAGGACTGCCGCCAGGTCGACCTCCCGAGCCTGACCACGATCCCGGCCCCGGCGCCTCCGCCGGCGCCCGCGCGGACGCAGCCCCGATCCGATTTCCCGAGGGTCGATTCGTCGACCCAGCGCGCCCGTGACGAGGAACGCCGCCAGATCCTCGAGCGCGAGCTGCGCAAGGAGGAAGAACGCCTCGCCGCCCTCGAGGCGGAGTACAAGGGCGGCGAACCCGATCGCCTGGGCAGCGAGCGCAACTACCAGAAGTACCTCGACCGCGTCGAGCGACTCAAGAACGAGATCAACAGGGCGGAGGCGAATGTCGCGTCGATCCGGCGCGAGCTCGATGCCTTGCCACGCTGACCGCCAGCACGAGCCCGAGCCGCGGTTCGCCGGGCTCGACCTCCTCGCCAGCGCAGTCGTCCTGCTCGACGGGAAGGGCGGCGCCGTCTACATGAATCTCGCGGCGGAGCAGCTGTTCGGGATCTCCTGGCGACGGCATGCCGCCGAGCGATTTTCCTCGATCTTCGTGGACGGCGGCCCGATCGACGCGCTTCTGGCCGAGGCGACGGCGGACCGTTTCGACGAGATCCGCACCGAAATGGCGCTCGAGCGCCCCGGCCATGCCCCACTCGAGCTCCATGCCATCGCGGTGCCGGTCGAAGGGCCGCCGGGCGCCGTACTGGTCGAGTTCCGCGAGGCCGACCACCGCCAGCGGCAGGACCGCGAGGCGCACCTGCTCGGCTCGGCCGAGGCGAACCGGGAGCTGGTGCGCAACCTCGCGCACGAGATCAAGAATCCGCTCGGGGGCCTGCGTGGCGCGGCGCAGCTCCTCGAGCTCGAACTCGACTCGGCCGAGCTGCGCGAGTACACCCGGGTCATCATCAACGAGGCCGACCGGCTCCAGGCGCTCGTCGACCGCCTGCTGGCGCCGCATCGCAAGGCGCGGCGGCTCGCGCCGCTCAACATCCACGAGGTCTGCGAACGGGTCCGGATGGTGGTCCAGTCGGAGTTTCCCGAGTCGCTCGAGATCCATCGCGACTACGACGCCAGCCTGCCCGAGTTCACCGGCGACATGGAACAGCTGATCCAGGCGTTGCTCAACCTGGTGCGCAATGCGGCGCAGGCGATGGAGGGCAGGGGAATCATCGAGCTTCGCACCCGCATCGCGCGCCTGGTGACGATCGACCGCAGGATGAGCAAACTGGCACTCGAATTGCATGTGGTGGACAACGGTCCCGGCATCCCGGAGGACATCCGCGAGCGCGTCTTCTTTCCGCTGGTGTCGGGCCGGGACGGCGGCAGCGGGCTGGGCCTTTCGATCGCGCAGAGCTTCGTGCAGCAGCATGGAGGCGTGATCGATTGCGAGAGCCGGCCGGGCCGCACCGATTTCCGAGTGTTGCTGCCGCTGGCCTGAAGCGGCAAGCAGGACGAAGCTATGGACGGGGGTACTGGGCAGGTGACCGAATCCGTATGGGTGGTGGACGACGACCAGTCGATACGCTGGGTCCTCGAGCGTGCCCTGCAGCGCGCAGGGTTCGACGTGAGGGCGTTCGCATCGGCCCCCGAGTGCCTCGCCGCGCTCGCCCAGGAACAGCCCCGGGTGCTGGTCTCCGACATCCGGATGCCCGGCGGGAACGGCATCGAGCTGCTCGAGCGAATGAAGGAGCGCTCGCCCGCACTGCCGGTCATCATCATGACGGCGTTCTCCGACCTCGACAGCGCGGTGTCGGCCTTCCAGGGCGGCGCCTTCGAGTACCTGCCCAAGCCCTTCGACGTCCAGGCCGCGGTCGAGTTGATCCGTCGGGCAATGGAGGAGCACACGCTGGCGGCCGGCCCCGATGTGCAGGTACAGGAAGGGCTGGACATGCTCGGCCAGGCGCCGGCGATGCAGGAAGTCTTCCGCGCGATCGGCCGGCTTTCGCAGTCGAATGTCACGGTGCTGGTCACCGGCGAATCGGGTTCGGGCAAGGAGCTGGTGGCCCGCGCGCTGCACCGGCACAGCCAGCGCGCCTCCAGGCCCTTCGTCGCGCTCAATACCGCGGCGATCCCGCGCGAGCTGCTCGAGTCGGAGCTCTTCGGCCATGAGCGCGGTTCCTTCACCGGGGCCCAGCAGTTGCGCCGCGGCCGCTTCGAGCAGGCCGATGGCGGTACCCTGTTCCTCGACGAGATCGGCGACATGCCGGCCGAGCTGCAGACCCGGCTGTTGCGGGTGCTTTCCGACGGGCAGTTCTACCGGGTGGGCGGCCACCAGCCGATCAAGTCGAACGTGCGGGTTGTCGCCGCCACCCACCAGGACCTCGAGGACCGGGTGCGGCAGGGCCTGTTTCGCGAGGACCTGTTCCATCGCCTCAACGTCATCCGGCTGCGCCTGCCGCCGCTGCGCGAGCGCATCGAGGACATCCCCCTGCTGGCGCGCCACTTCATGCAGAAGAGCGCGATCGACCTGGGCGGCGACCCCAAGCGGCTGACCGAGGCGGCGCTCGACGCCATGAAGGCGTTCGCGTGGCCGGGCAATGTGCGCCAGCTCGAGAACGTCTGCAACTGGCTCACCGTGATGGCGCCGAGCCAGACGGTCGACGCCAAGGACCTGCCGCCGGAGTTGCGCGAACGCGTTGCCGCCGGTGTCGTCGAGGGGGAAGCCCCGACGGTAGCCGCGGCCGTTCCCCCGGCGCCAGCCGTGCTCGAGGGCATGTGCGGCGCCGGCACCGCCTGGGCCGAACTGCTCGAGCAGGAGGTCAGCGCCATGCTGGCCGCGCAGGGCGATCGGCTGCGCGACGGCGACGGGAGCGACCTGATGGAGCGGCTCAGCCGCCAGTTCGAGGCCACCGTGATCGGGGCCGCGCTACGCCATACCCGCGGTCGCCGGATCGATGCCGCCGCCCGGCTCGGCATCGGCCGCAACACGATCACGCGCAAGATCCAGGACCTGCACCTCGAGTCGGACGAGGGCGCTACGCCGGTTCGAGCTCGACGATGACCGGCGCATGGTCGGACGGTTTCTCGAGCTTGCGCGGCTCACGGTCGATGGTGCAGCCGCGCAGCCGGTGCGCAATGCGCTCGTCGACCAGGCCGAAATCGATCCGCAGGCCGGCATTGCGCCGGAACGCCAGCATCCGGTAGTCCCACCAGGAGTACGAGCGCTCCGGCTGTTCGAAGCGACGGAATGCATCGACGAAGCCGGCGTCGAGCAGGGCGCGAAAGCGCTCGCGCTCGGGTTCGGTGCAGTGGATCTGCCCGGCCCAGGCAGCCGGGTCGTGGACGTCGCGGTCCTCGGGGGCGATGTTGAAGTCGCCCAGCAGGATACGGGGCGGGCCGTCGCGGGTGGCATCGAGCCATTGCCGGAATGCGTCGATCCAGGCGAGCTTGTAGGTGTACTTCGGCGAGTCGGGCGACTGCCCGTTGGGGAAATAGGCGCAATAGACGTCGATGCCGGCGAAGCGGGCGGTGATCAGGCGCTTCTGCTCGTCCGCGAAGAGCGGATTGCCGATGCGCACATCGCTCGCCTCGCCCACGGTATCGAGCCGGCTCAGCAGGGCAACACCGTTGTAGGTGGGCTGGCCGCTGAAGACGGCGCCGTAGCCGATCTCGCGTAGTTCGGCGGACGGGAACTTCTCGTCGACGAGCTTGGTCTCCTGGATGGCCAGGACATCGACCGGGTTGGAGGCGAGCCAGCCCAGCACATGGGGCAGGCGGACCCGCAGGGAATTCACGTTCCAGGTGGCGAGCTTCATGGATGGCACGGCGGCGTTCCGAGGAAACTACCGATCTTCGATGTTTTCGCGGCCGCTGTCGACGCCCCTCGATGCGCCTCGACCCCCGTTGACGCCGTTCGCCGCATCACCCGGCCCCGGCCGATGTCCCCCCGATCGGTGATTCAGCCACTGGCATGATCCGGTGTGCGCAGGGCCTGGGGCACGAGCCCGGCAAAGTAGCGGATCGTGTTGGCGAGGCCGTCCGACAAGCCCGTCCGGGGACTCCAGCCGAGCAGCTCGCGGGCCAGGCCGATGTCGGGACAGCGTTGCGCCGGATCGTCGCTCGGCAGCGGCCGGAACTCGATGCGCGAATCGGACTGCGTCAGCGCGATGATGCGCTGGGCGATCGCCAGCATGCTCAGTTCCTCGGGGTTGCCGAAGTTGACCGGCCCGCTGGGGTCGCCTTCGCAGTTCATGAAGCGCACCAGGGCTTCGACCATGTCGTCGACGTAGCAGAACGCCCGGGTCTGGCTGCCGTCGCCATAGATCGTGATCGGCCGGCCGGCCAGCGCCTGTACGATGAAGTTCGATACGACGCGGCCGTCGTTGGGGTGCATCCGCGGGCCGTAGGTGTTGAAGATCCGGGCGATGCGGATCGAGACGCCGTGCTGGCGGTGATAGTCCATGAAGAGGGTCTCGGCGCAGCGCTTGCCTTCGTCGTAGCAGGCGCGCAGGCCGATCGGGTTGACATGGCCCCAGTAGTCCTCGACCTGCGGATGGATGTGCGGGTCGCCATAGACCTCGCTGGTCGAGGCCTGGAGTATCCGCGCCTTGACTCGCTTGGCGAGGCCCAGCATGTTGATCGCGCCGTGCACGCTCGTCTTGGTCGTCTGCACCGGGTCGAACTGGTAGTGCACCGGTGATGCCGGGCATGCCAGGTTGTAGATCTGGTCGACCTCGACGTACAGCGGGAAGGTGACGTCGTGGCGCAGGATCTCGAACCTGGGGTGATCGAGCAGGTGCGCCACGTTGGCGCGGCGTCCGGTGTAGTAGTTGTCCACGCACAGCACCTCGTGGCCATTGGCCAGCAGGCGCTCGCAGAGATGGGACCCCAGGAAGCCCGCGCCGCCGGTGACCAGGACTCGCTGCGATGTTCCATACACGTTCATGTCGCTTCTCCCCGCCTTGTGCGGTCGAATGAGTGCCGCCGCGCTATCCGGCGACGCGATCGAAGGTCTCGCGCCAGTCGGCGACGAAGCGCTCGATGCCGAAGCGTTGTTGCGCCAGGCGCTGGCCGGCGGCCCCGATCTCGCGCGCCATGTCGGGATCGGCGAGCAGTTGCCGCATCGCCGCGACGAGGCGCTTCGGATCGGTGTCGATACGGCCGCTCTCGCCGTCGCGGATCACGGCCGCGAGCTCGGTCGTGGCGAGCGCGACCACGGGCAGGCCGATCATCATCGCCTCGATGATGGACAGGCCCAGGCTCGTGTATCGGATGGGGTTGAAGAAGAGGCGATAGCGGGCGGTGAACGTCGCCAGCTCGAGGTTGCCGATCTCGCCGAGGCCTCCCAGGCTGCCGGAGTCCATCCCGACGAGGTCGAGCGGCACGGCCCGCCGGGCGGCCTCGAAGACATCGAGCCCGAGCCGGCGCCCGCGCCGGCGCATGTTGTTGACCACCACCACGCCGCGGGGCAGTTCGCCACTGTAGCGCACGCCCTGCGGCACGATGACGCCGTGCTCGATGACTTCGAAGGGCGTGATGCCGCTGTTCCACATCAGGGCGTTGAAGTGGGTGACGTGGACCAGCAGCACGCGCTCGTCCTGCACGGGGTGGAGGGTCTCGGTGGGATGCTGCTGCGGCGGGTCATGCTCCAGGTAGATGGCGGGCAGCGCCCGCTGCGCCTCGTCGAGCGACTGCAGTCGATCCTCGGCGTAGTGGCGCGCCGACTGGTAGAGCACGCAATCGAATTGCTTCCCCGGCAACTGCGCTTCGGGGACCTCGTGCACGTTGTCGCCCCAGGGCAGCTGCCCGACCCGACCCGCATGGCCGGGCGGATGGCCCGGCCGGGTCACCAGGTAGAAGTCGTGCGGCACCTGGCTGAGGTAGTACAGGTAGTTGCCGTGGACGTGCCAGGTCAGGATGCGCAGGCGACGCTCAGTGGACGGCATGGGCGGCCTGCTCGAGTTGCTCGTCGATCGTCGCCAGGACGGCTTCGGGCGTCACGCCCCAGGCGCAGGCGTGTCCGTAGGGGCACTCCTCGAAGGCGCAGGGCCGGCACGGCGCGTCGGCCCACAGCACCCGATGGCGATGCGCATCGAGCGGTGCCCAGCGACGCACGTCGCTGCCCGATGCGATGATCACGCTCGGATGGCGCAGGCCCGCGGCGATGTGCGATACCCCCGTATCGTTGCTCACGACGAGCCGGCTGGCAGCGACGATGGCGGCCATGCCGCCGAGCGACGTGCGCCCGGCGAGCCGGTGCACGAGCGATGGCGGTGAGCCGACGGCCTTCAGGCCGCGATCGAGTTCCGCGGCGAGGGTGACTTCGTCGGGCGAGCCCGTCAGGACCAGTGGCCAGCCGCGGATCGTGAGCATCCGGCCCACCCGGACGAAGTTCGCCAGGGGCCAACGACGCGATGCGAGCCGCGCGCCGGCATGCAGGCAGATGTAGTCGCCCTCGCGCAAGCCGGTGTCGCGGAGCAGGGCCGACGCTTCCGCATGGTCGCGAGGCTGCAGGGGGAAGTCGAGACCAGGGCCGTCGTCGGGCAGGCCGAGCGCCCGGGTGAGCTCGAGGTAGCGCGCTGGTTCGGGCAGGGTCTCGGGCCATGGGACGAAGCCCTGGGGCGCCGGCATGCCCGCGGGCACGAAGCCGGCCATGCGCCTGCCGCCCAGCCTTGCGACGATGGGGTTGGTGAGCCTGCCGCTGCCATGCAGCTGCAGGACGAGGTCGAAGCGGCGCGCCCGCGCCTTGTCGCAGAAGCGGCCCAGGTCGTTGCGACGGACCGCCTGTTCGGGCAGGCCGGGCGCGCCCGGAAAGGGGAGCAGTTCGTCGATCAGGTCGGGGTAGCGCTCGATGAACGCGGCGGCCGACGGCAGGCCCACCAGGGTGATGCGGGCCCTGGGGAAGCCTGCGCGCAAGGCGCGCAATGCCGGCACGCTGCACAGCATGTCGCCGAGCTGGAGTGCCCGGAAGACGGCGATCGTGCGAACGTATCCCAGCTCCATGCCGCGCCTCAGGTGAACACCACGCGATAGCGGATGCTGCCGACCATGCGCCAGAACAGGGCCAGCGGCGGGATGAGCGCCGACGTGACCAGCATCTCGAGGACATGGCGCATGGACCTGGAGGCGCCTCGCAGGCGACGACGGCACAGCGCGAGGGTGAGCACGACCCACACGACCAGCCCCCCGAGGGCAAGCGCCGGTCGCCCCGCGACGAGGCCCGCCACGACGAGGCCGAGCGCCAGCACGGCGGCATAGTAGTCGAGCGGAGGCCTTGGACGGATGCGCTGGCGGTAGTGGCGCGGATACTTCCGGTAGAGCAGGGCGTCGTACATCACCTGGCGCTGCTGCCCGAGGCTCACTCCCCAGCGCGCGGGCCGTACCGGATGGACCACGATGGCCGCCGGCGCCGCGACGATCCGGCAGCCGTGCTCCATCAGGGCGAACTGGAGGTCGGAGTCCTCGCGCCATGCCCGTTCGTAGCGCTCGTCGAAGCCGCCGACGCGCTCGAGCGCCCGCCGGCGCGCGAAGCAGTTCGCGGTGATGAACTCGGCTCGCTCGAGGCCGGCGACGCCCCGCTCGTAGTCGGTCGGGGGTTCCGGCGCCGGGACGATCGTGCGACCTACCGCGGCATCGGCGCCGGCCTCCAGGGCCTCGAGCCCGGCACGCAGCCAACCGGGGTGCGGGATGGTGTCGTCATCCGTGAACGCGATGAGGAGCGCCTCGGCCGAACGCCAGCCGAGGTTGCGGGCGCCGGCCGGGCCCTGGGTCTGGAGCACCGGCAGGCAGCGCATGCGAGGACAGCCCGGTTGCGCACCCATTGCGTCCACCGTCCTTGCGGTCTCGGCGCTCGGCCCGTCGTCGGCGACGATGATCTCGTAGTCGCCGGGATCGAGGTCCTGCGCGCACAGGGCCAGCAGGCATCGCTGCAGGAGCTTCGGCCGGCGGAATGTCGGCACCACGACGCTGATCCGCGGCCGGCTCATGACGGCGCCTTCTCGAGGAGGAAGGAGCCGATCACGAGCGCGTCGAGCGGCGAGGTCCAGAAGCATTCGACGGCATCGCGCGGCGTGCACACGATCGGCTCGCCCCGCGTGTTGAAGGACGTATTGACGAGGATCGGCACACCCGTTCGCTCCTCGAAGGCGGACAGCAGCGCGTGGTAGAGCGGATGCGCGGCCCGCGCGACGGTCTGTACCCGCGCGGTGCCGTCGACATGGCAGACGGCGGGGATGCGTTCGGCCTGCTCCTCGAGCACATCGAAGACGAAGAGCATGAACGGCGCGTCGAAGCCGGACGGCCGCCTGCAACGGAACCACTCGGCGGCGCGCTCCCTGAGTACGGCCGGCGCCACCGGCCGGAAGTCCTCGCGGTCCTTGATCTCGTTCAGCCGGGCCTGCATGTCGGGGTGGATCGGGGAAGCCAGGATCGAGCGGGCCCCGAGGGCGCGCGGCCCGAACTCCATGCGTCCCTGGAACCAGCCCACGATGCGATCCTGCGCGAGCAGCGCGGCCGTCTCGTCGGCGATGTCGTCGAGCCGCCGGTAGGGCAGCTTGCTCCACTTGAGGAAGCCCTCGATCTCGTCGTCGTCGAAGGCGGGACCGAGGTAGGCATGCGTCATCGAGTAGCGCCTGCCGGCCTCCCGGGCGCCCGCTTCCCTGTCGCGGCGTTCGGTGTGATCGACCCAGAGTGCCGATCCCAGCGCCGTGCCCGCATCGCCGGCCGCCGGCTGCACCCAGACGCGCTCGAAAGGACCGAGATCCCGTACGCGGGCGTTCATCACGCAGTTGAGCGCCACGCCGCCGGCCATGGCGAGATTGGGACAGGCGGTCTCGGCATGGAGCCATTCCGCCATGCCCACGACGGTCTCTTCGAGCACGGCCTGCAGGGAGCGCGCGATATCGTAGTGGCGAGGCTCCATCGGGCCGCCGCGCTGGCGCGCGGGACCGAAGCGCTCGACCAGGTCGGTCGGCGTCACTTCATAGCCGCCCCCGCCGGCGCGGACGATGCGGCGGAAGTCCTCCAGGTAACGCGGTTTGCCGAAGGAGGCGAGCGCCATGACCTTGTACTCGTCGGACGAATGCAGGAATCCGAGGTAGCCGGTGACGTCCTCGTACACGAGCCCGAGGGAGTGCGGCAGGACGTACTGGCGCAGGCGCCGATAGTCGCCGCGCGCATAGTGGCCGAAGCTCGTCGTCGCGCGCTCGCCGCGACCATCCATGCTGAGCACCGCCGTCTCCTCGAAGGGCGCTGCCAGGAAGGCGCTCGCTTCGTGGGCGAGGTGATGCTCGACGAAGCGCCATCGCGGCTCGACCCAGGCCAGGTCGACGTCGGCGAAGCGTTGGCGCAGGTGGTGCGGGGCGCCAGATACCAGCTGGCGGGGCGCGTTCACCACGTACGAAAGGAAAAGGGGATCCCAGGGCGATTCATGCCCGCTGGCCTGGCGATGCAGGGAGGGCTGCAGCGGCAGCTCGATGGTGTCGAGCTCCGACCAGGCATCCAGCAGTCGAGGATCGAAGGAGTAGGCGATACGGTCCACATCGCGCAGGCGGATCCCGGCTTCCGCGAGGCAGTAGTCGATGGCATGGAAGGGCAGTTCCCACGTGGAGAAGGGAACCGGTCGCTTGCCGTGCTTGACGTGCGTGAAGCGTTCGTCCTCGACGGCTGCGACCACCTCGCCGTCGTCCACCAGGCATGCGGCGGAGTCGTGGTAGACGGCATTGATTCCCAGCGTATACATGCAGGCTCCGATGTTTCAGCAGGGCGTCAGTTCTCGTCGCCAGATGGCGCGCGCGGCCGCGACCACCTCCTCGGGTGGGACTCCCGCGAGGCAGGCGTGATGTCCGGCGGGGCAGACGCTTCGGTAACAGTACTTGCAGGGCACGTCGCGATTGAGGACGCGACTCTCCACCATCCAGGGCGTGTGCTGCGGGTTGGTCAGGGCATAGAGATCCACCACCGGAGTACCGAGGGCGGCCGCGATGTGCACGGGGCCGCTGTTGTTGGCGATGAGGACCCGGGCGCCAGCCAGCAAGGCGCCCAGCTGGCCGAGATCGAGCAGTCCGGCGAGGTCGTGCGTGCGCGGTCGGTCGATGGCTTGGGCCAGCGCCCGCACGCTGGAAGCCTCGGCGTCGGTGCCGGTCAGGAGCAGCTGGCCTTCGAATTCGTCGAGCAGCATGCGGGCGGCTATCGCGTACGCCCTGGCCGGGTAGATCCGGGAGGCGGCCGTTGCGCCGGAGTGCAGCACGATATAGGGAAGGTCCGGGTCGACGCCGATGCCTGCCAGAGTCGTGGCGAGCCGTTCATGGGCGCCGGGATCGGGCCGGAAGACCATGCGCGGGTCTCGCGCGACCGCTCCGGCAAGCGCTACCAGGTCGAGCTGGCGTTGCGCCTCGTGGCGGATTCCTTCCTGTGGTTCCGTTTCCGGCACCCAGTCGGCCAGGAGGGCATAGGGGTTCTCGCGACAGTGGGCAAGGACGCGTGGAATGCCGGCAAGCCGGCACATCAGGGCTGCCGGCAGCGCGCTCTGGCTGTAGACGGTGAACACGATGGCGGCGTCGAAGCCGCGGGCGGCCAGCGTCGCGAGCATGGCGGCATCCGCCGCCGGTGCCCCCGTCGGCGCCTGTTGCCGGACCCAGGGCGCATCGTAGGCGATCGTGGCGTCGACGCAGTCGAGGTACGGGGCGAGCGCGGCGCCCGACCGTGAGGCGAGCAGGGTGATGCGCCGGCCCGGTACCGCTTCGCGCAGCGCCTTGAGGGCCGGCGTCGTCATGAGCACGTCGCCCATGTTGTCCAGGCGCACGCAAAGTATGTCGCGTGCCGAGTCCCATCCCACCGTCATGCCCGGGCTCCCCGCGATGCGCGTGCGGCGATGTGCAGGGCTGCCTCGTGCAGGTCGGCGACCACATGATCGGGAATGCGTTCGGGATGATCCTGTCGCCATTCGGTCTCGCCCCCGTTGTCGACGAGGATGGTCCGGCAGCCGGCACGACGTCCCGCCTCGATATCGTCGAGGATGTCGCCGACGAACCACGAGCGCCCGAGGTCCAGGCCGAGTTCCCTCGCCGCAAGCCGGGGCAGGGCGGGCGCGGGCTTGCGGCAGTCGCATGCACTGCTGTAGCCGGCCACGGTTCCTTGCGGGTGATGGGGGCACCAGTAGCAGCCCTCGAGGTGCGCACCGTGCGCCACGAACATCTCCTGCAGGCGGGAGGCGACGGCCTGCAGGCGTTGGTACCCGAAGCGGCCCAGCGCCACGCCCGGCT
>DAIMFM010000009.1:0-22859 GCA_036724585.1 Burkholderiaceae bacterium
CGTGGCTGCGTCGCTCCCGCCTGGAGGCCTACAGCAGCATGTTCGAGCGCCTGAGGCAACAGGCCGACCCGCAGCTGACAGCCCTTCTCGGCCGGCTGCGGGACGCGCGGGCGGCCGGCCTGGCACGCATGGCCCAGCTGCTGCGCGACGCCGAGGCGACACAAGGGGATGCGGGCCCGACGGCGACGCCGGCAGGCGAGGCGGCGGCGGTTCCCGCGCCATGAGCCAACCATGGCGCGGGCAGGAACTGTAGCGTCAGCCCTTCGCGCGCCCCGGGTAGCTCACTGCCATGCCCGCCCGCACGTCCTGGCCGATGCCGTACTGCGGGAACGGGTAGCGCAGCCCGTTCTTCGCCAGCGCCCGCATGCCGGCGATCGCCTTGGCGATCTCGGCCGGCGGCAGCGCCATCAGCATCTCGTCGTCGAGCACGCCGCCGTAGCGCCGCTCGGCGAAGCAGGGGATGGACAGGCTCGGCGTGCGCGTCGCCAGCGCCCGGCCCCATGAGTCGGCGCAGGACGACTCGCCCACGACGCTCCAGTCGAAGCGCTTGTAGCCCGACCATTGCAGGCCGTTGATGAAGTACATCATCGCGCCCGGGGTGGCGTAGAACATCGCGATGTCGGGCGGATCGAGCCGGCCCGAGGCCAGCGGCGACACGGCCAGCGCCGCGTAGCGCCCTTCGGGGACGACATGCATCGCCGCCTGGTGGGCGCTGGCGTCGGCCGGCGTGGCATACCAGACGCCGACCATCGACTGCCCGCTGCGCCAGGTGGCGTCCTGCGAGCCCAGGCCGATGACGGCCCGGCATTGGGCGCCGACGAGGTCGTCGCCGGTGATCCCGACGGTCCGCCCGAGCCGGGCGGCCTGCGCGACGATCTGGTCCGTAGTGTGGATCGCCTCGGGCCGGCGGATCCTGGGCACCGCCTCCATCGCTTCCACGGTCTCGAACAGCTTCATCCCGATCGGGAAGCTGCGCAGCTTGAGCAGCTGCTCCAGGTCCGCGGCGAGCGTCGCCCAGTCGGTCCCCTGCATCGTGTCTGCCTGTTCCATGACTGTCTCCTCGTCAGTACGCCTGTCGGCCTGCGCGTATTGTGCCGCGCCCGAGGAATCGCGCGGGCGGGCAGGGCGGCCGCCCGCGTTTGCCGTGCAATCGACGCGAGGCCGGCGCCACGCGCCGGCCTCGTCCGCCAGGGGTTTCAGTAGACGTCGCGCTGCGTGTTGTAGACGTTGAACTTGCCCGTCGGCGTGATGAGCCGCTTGTCCTTGATCACGGCCTTGAGCTTGCGGGTCCTGTCGTCGACCACCACGATCGCCGACTCCTGGTCCTTCGCGCTCCAGACCGAGAACCACACCTCGTCGCCCGCCTTGTTGTACTCCGGCTGCGTGATGCGCTTCGCGCCTTCGGACACACCGGCCCATTCGCCGATCGGCAGTACTTCATGAGGCTTGTCGAGGTTGTCGAGATCGAACACCGCGATCGACTGGGCGATCTTCGGGTCGGGATTGAGCGGCGTGTCGACCCAGAGGTTCCTGGACTTCGGATGGGTCTTGATGAACAGGTTGCCCCCGCCCTGCCCCTCGAGCGTCTGCACCACCTTCCATGCATGCTGCGGATGGCCCTCGGGGTCGGTGCCGATCAGGGCGATGGAGTTGTCGCCGAGGTGGCCGGTCGCCCAGACCGGCCCGAACTCGGGATGCACGAAGTTGGCGCCCCTGCCCGGGTGGGGAATGCGCCCGACGTCGATCAGCGACTGCAGCTTGCCTTCCTTGCTGTCGACCACCGCGATCTTGTTCGATTCGTTGGCCGCCACCAGGAAGTAGCGCCCGGTGCTGTCCCAGCCGCCGTCGTGCAGGAATCGCGCTGCCTCGATCTCCGTCGTGCGCAGGTTGCGGATGTCGGTGTAGTCGACCAGCAGGATCTTGCCGGTCTCCTTCACGTTGACGATGAACTCGGGCTTGCTGTGGTTTGCCACGATCGCCGCGACGCGCGGCTCCGGGTGGTACTCCTGCGTGTCCACCGTCATGCCGCGCGTGGCCTGGATCTTGAGCGGCTCCAGCGTGTCGCCGTTCATGATCACGTACTGCGGCGGCCAGTAGTTGCCCGCGATGGCGTACTTGTCGGCGTAGCCCGGTGCCTTGGAGGTCTCGATCGAGCGCGCCTCGAGCCCGACGCGGATCTCGGCGACGTTGTCGGGCTTCTCCATCCAGAGGTCGATCAGGTTGACGCGCGCGTCGCGGCCGATCACCAGGAGGTAGCGCCCGGATGCCGAGGTGCGGGAGATGTGCACCGCGTAGCCGGTCTTGACGATGTTGATGATCTGCTTGGAGGCGCCGTCGACCAGCGCGACCTCGCCGGAGTCGCGCAGGGTTACCGAGAAGATGTTGTCGATGTCCCAGTCGTTCAGTTTCTTCGTCGGGCGCTTCTCGGGCGGGACGATCACCTTCCACGTCGCCTTCATCTCGGCGAGGCCGAACTCCGGCGGCGTGGGCGGCTCCTGCTGGATGTAGCGCGCCATCAGGTCGACCTCGGCCGCCGTCATGTCGCCCGACGTACCCCAGTTCGGCATGCCGGCCGGCGAGCCGTAGTGGATGAACGTCTTGAGGATCTCGGTGCCGCGCTCGAGCGTGATGTCGGGCGTCAGGGGCTTGCCCGTCGCCCCCTTGCGCAGCACTCCATGGCATCCGGCGCAGCGCTCGAAATACATCTGGCGGCCGCGCTCGAACTCCGCCGCGGTCATCGGCGGCGCCTTGGGGTTGATGTTGTGGTGCATCGCCTCGCCTGCGAGCGGCGAGGAGTCGGCCTGCTGGTACTGCTGCTGCACCGGGTCGTCGGGCTTCGGCTGCGCCTGTCCCGTCGACCAGGGGACGCACAAGGCGGACACCGCCAGCGCGATCGCGCCGAGGGCGGCATGCTGTCTCGTTTCGGTCATGGCATCTGCTCCGCTGTTCGGATTGCCTGTGGTTGCCGTTGCGCAGCCTTCCAAGGGCTGCGAGACCAGCGTACGTTGCGCTGCAGCGAGCCGCCTTGATCTGCCTCAAGCAGTCATCCGTGGAAGCGTCGGACCATGTTGCGGCGGACCGCCTCGGTCCGCGCGCGGCGGATCGCCGCGGCGCATCGGATCTGTCCAGATGGAGCCAAGGATGTTTGCTGCACGGGTGGCCGGCATCGCGGTCGCGACGCTCGCGCCATGGATCGCGGCGCCCGGAGCGGCGCAGGCGCAGGCCGCGCTCGACGAGGTCGTCATCACCGCGACCCGGCACGACACGCCGGCGCTCGAGGTGCCGGCGAGCGCGAGCGTGGTCGATGCGGAGGCGGTAGGACTGCGCGCGCCTGCGCGCGGCGGCGACCTCCTGCGCGACGTACCGAACGTGTACGCGCGCGGGGTGACGCTGGGCGGAAGCTTCCCCGGCACCGCGCAGGCGGCGATCTCGATGCGCGGCGTGCCGCGCGGCATGCGCACGCTCGTGCTGGTCGACGGCATGCCGGTGAACAATGCCCTGTCGGGCGCGATCGACGTCGCCTCCATCCCCGTGTCCGACATCGAGCGCGTCGAGGTGGTGCGGGGTCCCATGTCGGCGCTCTACGGTGGGCATGCCATGGGCGGCGTCATCAACTACATCACGGTCATTCCCGACGAGCCGGTGAGCGAACTGCGCTTCGGGCTCGGCAACATGGGCCAGCACCGCTACGGGCTGGTGCTGCGCCGGCGCTTCGATCCACAGGGCTGGGGCTTCTCCCTGTCGTGGCATCGCCGTGACAGCGACGGCTATCCCGACAGCGACTGGGTGGTGGCGACGGCCGCGCCGGGCGCGGGCGCCCCCGGCGTCACCGGCGCCGTTCCCACCCGGGGGCGCGACGGATCCCCCGCCTGGCTCCTCGGCTACAAGGGCGAGCGCCCCTGGCACACGAGCCAGCTGGGCATCTCCGCGGACCGGCCGCTCGCCGGCGGCGGCCGCATCCGCGCCGGCGCGACCCTGTCCTCCTACGAGGTGGGCCCTGCCCCCCCGCTGAGCTTCATGCGCAACGCGGCGGGCGAATCGCTCCTGGCGGGCACCGCCGACGTGAGCGGCGGCAACCGGGTGCGCTTCGCCGAGACGAGCTTCGCCATCCCCACGCCGTCCGGCGAGCAGGACCTGCGGCTCTACGGCCAGTGGACGCAGCCGCTCGAGGGATCGCGCGAATTCCGCACGAGCCTCAGCTACCTGCGCCACGACTTCGACTACCTGATGCCGGACTTCGCGCGCGCGAACCTGTCGGGCGGCCCCGGCCTGTTCGTCGAGCAGCCCGACCATCGCTACGACATGGACGCGAACTGGCGCTTCCCCGTGGCGACGGACTGGTTCGCGATCGTCGGCGTCGCCGCCTCGCGGAGCGAACTCGACCGGCGCGAGAACACGGTGGCCAACTGGCGCGACGAGGGCAGCGTGACGGGCGTCGCGACCCTCGGACGGGGCAGCATGACGGGCGCCTCGGCCTACGCCCAGGCGGAGTGGTTCGCCACGCCCGCGCTGACCGCCTACCTCGGCCTGCGCTACGACCGCTATCGCACCCGTGGCCGCGTGGCACAGGCGACGGATCCTGCGTTCGACATCGGCTACGCCGACCGCAGCTTCGATGCCTGGTCGCCCAAGGCGGCGCTGTCGTGGCGCGTGTCGCCCGGCGTGTCGCTGCGCGCCTCGTACGGTACCGGTTTCCGTGCACCGAGCCTGTTCGACCTCTACTCGCGCTACGCCTCGCCCTCGGCAATCGCCGGGGTCGCCCAGGTCAACGAGGCGGCGCCCGACCTGGAGGCCGAGCACATCGAGGCGATCGAGGTCGGCGCCGACGTGGCCTTCGGTCGCGCGAGCCAGTGGTCGGTCACGCTCTACAGCCAGCGCCTGACCGACCTCATCCACCGCAGGACCGTCTCGCCTGTGCTCACCCGTACGGTCAACGCGGCCGAGGCACGCATCGACGGCATCGAGGCATCACTGCTCTGGCGACCCGAGGCGCCGGCCTGGCGCGGCTTCGCGCTGACGGCGGCGCTCGGCCACCAGTTCCGCTACGAGATCACCGACAACCCGGCCGAGCCGGAGACGGTGGGCCGGCGGCTCACCGACGTGCCCCGCACCGTCGCCTCGGTCGGCTTCGAGTACCGCCGCGACCGCTTCGCCGGACTGCTCGCCTGGCGATACACGAGCGCGGTGTTCGGCTCGGGCGACGACATGAACCTCAACACCGCCCGCGGCGTGTACGGGGTCTACGATGCGCACGCCCGCATCGACCTGCGGGCGAGCTGGCAGCTCACCGGGCGCATCGAGCTCGGGCTCGCCATCGACAACCTGACCGACCGTCGCTGGTTCGAGTTCTATCGCCAGCCCGGGCGCAGCGTGATGCTCGAGACGGTCCTGCGGTTCTAGGTGGGCCCGCTCCCCGGCCCGCGCGGCGCATTCACGCGACGGGCGGTTCCTTCGCCGGATGCGCCGGCCGGGGCTGGCGGGCCGAGCCGATGCGCAGCATGCCGAGGGCGAACAGCAGGATGCCGAGCCCGATGGCGATCTCGCGGCCCGCCGCCGCCAGCCTGGCCATCTGTCCCGGCGCGAGCGACGCGATGTGCTCCCAGCCGGCGCTGGCGCGCGCCGTGGCCTGCGCGCCCCGCGATTGCGAGGACACCACCTGGCGCGCCGGCGCCTGGTCGATCGCCACGAGGCTGGTATACGGGGTGACGAGGTGGTGCGCCAGGCCGAGTTCGCGGATCTCGTCGCGCAGCAGCGCCTGCTCGGCATCGGAATCGTTGGCGAAGCGCAGCTGGTCCTGCAGCGCCTCGATGCGATGGCGCGCCCACAGCACGTGCAGGCCCGTGTCCTCGGTGACGCGGGCATTCACCCGGCCCTCCCAGCGCGTGTCGCCCAGCCATCCGGAGACGGTGGCGCCGGCCGGGCGCCGGGCGAAGCGCGCCCGCACGATCAGGGGCTCGCCGGCATGGAGTTCGTGCGCGGTGGGCAGCGGGTCGAGCGGCTGGGCGCCGTCGAAGGCGATCTGGATCCCGGTCACCAGCGGCCGCCCGAGCTTGGTGAAGAGCTCGGCCATGCGGCGTTCGACCTCGCCGAGCCGCGCGATCCGGGTAAAGGTGCCGCGACCGGCCACGTCCGCCTTGCCCATCAACCAGGAGTAAGAGAAGGGGCCGACGCCGACAGTGAACAGGCGCCGGGCGCCCGTGCCGGCAGCGATCGCCTGCAGCAGGTCGTCCTCGCGGTCGACGCCGCCGTCGCCCACGAACACGATCTGGTGGTCGACGCCTTCGCGCACGGGCGCGGCGAACGCGCGCTCGATCGCGCCGTGGTCGCCGGCGCCGCCGCCGGCGTCCAGTTCGGCGATCCAGGCGCGCGCCTGGCGGGCGCTGCGGGCGTCATAGGCGCGAGGCTCGTCGAACAGGGCCTGGTGGCGATCGCCGAAGCGCAGGAGGTTGAAGCGATCGCCCGCGTTGAGCCGCTCCAGGCCGAAGCGCAGGGCGGCCTTGGCCTGCTCGAGCGGCGCGCCGGCCATCGAGGCCGATGCGTCCACCACGAACTGGATCTCGCGCGGGGCCTGCTCGATCGGGCTGGCCAGCGAGGCCGGCGGCGTGAGCATCAGCATCGCGTACCAGTTGTCGCCGTGCTTCTCCATCGGGAGCATCGCGGCCGGCGCATGGCCGGCGAGCGGTTGCCATTCGAGCTCGAAGTCGCGCTCGGGCATTGCGTGGCCCGGCTTGAGCCTGACCTGGTAGCGCTGGGGCGCCTCGGCGCCCGTGGTCGCGAGGCCCGCTTCGCCGGCGGCGCGATCCTCGATCACCAGGACCTCGTGCGAGCCGGATACCGGGCGGGAGATCGGCATCCCCGGGTCGATGTCGACGACCAGCGAGACCGCCGGCGGCATGGCCGTCGCCGGCGTGGGCAGCGCGCCGATGCCGGCCGCTTCCACGCCATCCTGCCGCGGGTCGAACAGGGCGGGAATGCGCAGCCGCCAGGCGCCGTCGCGCAGCGCGAGCGTCTGCTGGTACTCGATGCTGACTTCGATCGTCGACCAGGGGGCGATGTTGGCCACCCGGGCGGTGAACAGGTTGGGGCGCTGCTGCTCGACCAGCGAGCTCTGCCGGCCCTGCGCCTTGGCGCGCTCGTAGTGCTCGCGGGCCTGGCCGCGCTCCTCGATGCGTCCCTCGATCGAGCGCTCGCCGACGCGCATGCGCACATGGTCGACGGCGCCGTCGTCGGGCAGCGGGAAGACGAACACACCTTCCAGCGCGGTCTCGCTCGGGTTGGTGAAGCGCTGGGTGACCACGCTGCGCACCGTGCTGCCGGTGACCTTCATGCGCGTGCTGGTGGCCTGCACCGGCGCCACCACGAGCCCCTGCTCGGTGGCGAGCAGCAGGCCGGCGCCGCCGGCGTCCTCGACGCCGGAGACGCGCGGCAGCCCGGCCAGCGCCGTGGGCACGATGCGGCCGTCGGCGGCCTGCAGGGCCGAACGGGTGGCCTCGGCGCCATTGGCGGCGGGAGCGGCCATCGCCGCCGAGGCCGTCAGCGCGACGACGATGCCGAGCGCGCAGCCGACGGCGATCGCGGTGGCGGCGGCGTAGCCGACCAGCATCAGCCACTCGAGCCAGGCGCCCGGATGGCGGATCCGGCCTTCGCCCCGGCCGGCGCCCACCAGTTCGCCCGTCATCGCCCCCGTCTTGTCCCGTGCCTCGGACTTCGCCGTCCCGACCTTCGCCATCCCGTTTCCCCGTATTCCCGTGTCAACTTCCGATGCCTGCATTCGACGACGAACGCGAGGCCGAGCCGGGGCGGGCACGGGCACTGGAGTGATCGAATGTGGCAAGCGCGAGGCACCGCCCGGGCGCCCGCCGTCCGTCCGCCAAGGCCGGCCGTCCATGCGGTACCCTCGGCGCATCATGCCCAGACGCATCGCCATCATCGAAGACGAGCCGTCGATCAGCGAAAACCTGTGCGACGCCCTGACGCGCCACGGTTACGAAGTTACCGCCTACGCCGACCGGCCGTCGGCCCAGGAGGGCCTCGACGGCCGCCTGCCGGATCTCGCCATCGTCGACATCGGGCTCGGCGACGAGCCCGAGGGCGGCTTCGAGCTCTGCCGCTGGCTGCGCAGCCGCGCGCCCGGACTGCCCATCCTCATCCTGTCGGCGCGCGATTCCGAGATCGACATCGTCTCCGGCCTGCGCCTGGGCGCGGACGACTACGTCACCAAGAACGTCAGCCTGCCGCACCTGCTTGCGCGGGTCACGGCGCTGTTCCGGCGTGCCGACCTGGCCGCCCAGGCCAACACCGCCGAGGACGTCATCGAGCGCGGCCCCTTGCGGCTCAACCTGCAGCGCTTCGAGGCGAGCTGGGACGGCACCCCGGTGCAGCTGACCGTCACCGAGTTCTGGATGCTGCATGCGCTCGCGCGCCATCCCGGCCACGTCAAGGACCGCGATGCACTCATGCGCGAGGCGAGCATGGTGGTCGACGACCACACCGTGACCTCCTACGTGAAGCGGATGCGCCGCAAGTTCGAGGCCGTCGACCCGAATTTCGATGCGATCGAAACCGTCTACGGGCTCGGCTACCGCTACGTCGTCCGTGGCTGACAGCCCGGCCCGCCGCCGCCTCGGCGGCTGGCGGCCCCGCTTCGGCCTGCGGCTCATGCTGCTGGTCGCGCTGCTGCCCTTGCTGGGGCTGCCCTGGATCGGTCTGCGCTTCGTCGACCAGATGGCGGAGCTCGCCCGCGACGAGCGCCTCGAGAACCTCGTCGTCGCCGCCCGCAACCTCGCCACCTCGCTGCACGAGCGGCCCGAGCTCTTCGCCGCCGCCTCGGGCGCCAACGCACATCCCCCCGACAGCGAGCCGATCACGCTCGACCTGCTGGGGCCGGCCAGGGTCGACGCCGACGCCGTCGAATGGGTCGAGGTGGCGCGGCGGGCGCTGCCGGTCCGGATACCGGGCGACGCACCGCGCGACACCCTCGCGCCGCGGATCGCGGTGGCCCGCTCCCAGGAGCATCCCGGCAAGGTCTTCGTGCTCGCCGAGGTCGTCGACGAACGCTACGTCGCCCCCGACGACGAGGGTCCCGGCGACCGGATGCGGGTCTTCTTCGGCGACGATCCCGAGGCGATGCAGGTCGTCACCGGCGTGGCCGCGGCGCGCCAGGGCGGCTGGATCGCCGAGGCCGAGGTGCCCGAGTCCATGCTGATGCGGGTGCTGATCGAGGACGTCGACTACCTCGGCAGCCGCGAGCTCGAGGCCACCGCCGATTCCGGACTGCTGGCGCTCTCCCGGCCGCCGGGCGACAAGGCCGACGAGGCGCGCGAACGCCAGTGGGCCCTCACCATCGGGGCCCTGTCGCGCGCCAGCGGGCGGGTCGCGGTCTACGACGTGGCGGGTGTCCAGATGGCGCGCCAGGGCAGCCTTGCCAGCCCCGAGCAGCCGGCCCGCGGCTGGTCCTCGCAGCTCGCCCGCTGGCTGCTCGCGGTCGCCTCGCGCCTGCGTCCCGAGATCGATGCGATCAACCTCGTCGACAGCGGCGACGGCAGCGACCAGTCGCGCGCCGCGGTCTCGGCGCTGGCCAAGGCCCTGACCGGGGTGCCGGCGCAGCAATGGCTGCGCACCGGCCTGGTGGGCGGCATGCCGGTCTGGCTCCTGACCGTGGCCCAGCCGATCTGGTCGGGCGACCGGGTGGTGGGCGCGCTCGTCCTGGAGGAAAGCACCGGCTCGCGCCTCGCGCTGGGCCAGCAGGCGCTCGAGCGCCTGACCCTGCTCGCGGCCGTGGCGCTGGCCGGCACCGTCATCGCCCTGCTGCTGGTGGCGACCATCACCGTCGCCCGCATCGTGCGCCTGCGCCGGGCCGCGGAAGCCGCGATCGATGCCCGCGGCCGGGTGGTCGGCACGATTCCCGAGTTCCGCATGCGCGACGAGGTGGGCGAGCTCGCGATCGGCTACGAACGGGTGCTGGGCCGGCTGCGCGAGCACCAGGAATACCTCAGCAAGCTGCGCGGGCGGCTGGTCCACGAGCTGCGCACCCCGATCATGGTGGTGCGCAGCTCGCTCGAGAATCTCGCCGCCGAGGACGACCCGGCTCGCCAGGCGGCCTATGCGGAGCGCGCCCAGCAGGGCGCGGCGCGGCTCGAGAAGATCGTCGCGAGCATGGGCGAGGCCTCCAGCCTCGAGACCATGCTGGGCGACAGCCAGCTCGAGCAGGTCGACCTCGCCAGCCTGGTCGCGAGCTGCGTCGATGCCTATCGCAGCGCCTATCCGGCCGCGGTGTTCGAGCTGTCGCGGCCGGGCGGCCCCGCGCCGGCGCAGGCGGTGCCCGAGGCGGTCGCCCAGGCGCTCGACAAGCTGGTGGCCAACGCGGTGGACTTCGCCGTGCCCGGCACCACCATCCGGATCGAGCTCGCCACCCGCGAGCTCGCCGACCCCACCGGGGGGCGGCGGCCCGTCGCGGGCTGGCGGCTGTCCGTCTTCAACCTCGGCCAGTCCCTGCCCGAGTCGATGGGCGACAGCCTGTTCGACTCGATGGTGTCGGTGCGCGGCTCGCGCAGCGCCTCGAGCGGCCGTCTCGGGCTCGGCCGGTTCCTGGTCCGCCTGATCGCCGAGTTCCATGGCGGCCACGTCTTCGCCGAGGACGATGCCGGCGGCGTACGGGTCGGCTTCACGATGCCGGCGGCGGCCTGATGGACAGCACACCGTACGCCGGCCTGACGCCCGACGCCATCCTCGACGCGCTCGCCGCGGTCGGCTTCGAGGGCGACGGCCGCCTGCTCGCCCTGAACAGCTACGAGAACCGGGTCTACCAGGCCTGGCTCGACGACGGCCGGGTCGTGGTCGCGAAGTTCTATCGCCCGCAGCGCTGGAGCGACGAACAGATCCTCGAGGAGCACGACTTCGCCCTGGAACTCGCCGGGGAGGAGGTGCCGGTGGTGGCGCCCCTCGCGGTGGACGGCGCGACGCTGCTCTCGGCGGGCGGCCTGCGCTTCGCGGTCTTCCCCCGGCGCGGCGGGCGCACGCCGGAGTTCGAGGACCCCAGCGTGCTCGAGTGGGTGGGCCGCTTCGTCGGTCGCATCCACATGGTCGGCGCCCGGCGCGAGTTCGCCAGCCGCCCGGCGATCGACATCGAGCGCCTCGGCCGCGAGCCGGTCGCCTTCCTCCTCGGGGCCGACCTGGTGCCACCCGCGCTGCGCCCGGCCTGGACGGCGGCGGTCGACCAGGCGCTCGAGGCGGTCGCCGCCGCCTTCGACCGGGTCGGCAGCGTGCGACGATTGCGGCTGCATGGCGACTGCCATGCCGGCAACGTGCTCTGGACCGATGCCGGACCCCATTTCGTCGACCTCGACGATGCCTGCAACGGGCCCGCCATCCAGGATCTCTGGATGCTGCTGTCGGGCGATCGCGCCGCCATGACGCGTCAGTTCTGCGACGTGCTCGCGGGCTACGAGGACTTCGTCGAGTTCGACCGGCGCGAGCTCGGCCTCATCGAGCCGCTGCGCACGTTGCGACTGGTCCACTACAGTGCCTGGATCGGGCGCCGCTGGGACGACCCCGCCTTCCCCGCCGCCTTCCCGTGGTTCGGGACCGAGCGCTACTGGCAGGACCGGATCCTCGAACTGCGCGAGCAGATCGCGGCCATGAGCGAGCCGCCGCTGGGCCCGCTCTGAGCCGCCGGTCGCCCGCTGCGAGGCGTTTGGGCGCGGACCGTCCGGGTACATTGCAGGTCCTGACAGGGGGAGATGATGCGTGATACCTGGCACGAGCCGGGGACGGCGGTGGGCGGCACCGGCCTGCTCCTGATGGGCGGTGGCGCCCGCACCGCCTACCAGGCCGGCGTCATGGCCGCGATCGGCGAGCTCGTCGGGGACGGACCGGCCATCCCCTTCGACCAGATTTCGGGCACTTCGGCGGGCGCGGTCAACGGCGCCTACCTTGCCGCCAATGCCGGCCGCTGGCCGGCGGCGGCCAGCGAGCTCGTCGATCTCTGGCGCAGCCTCACCCCCGACCGCGTGTACTCGACCGAGTGGCTCAGCTGGTACCTGCGGGGCGCGCGCTGGGTCTCCTGGCTGGCGATGCCGCGCCTGATGCGCAGCCGGCCCGAGGCCCTGCTCGACAATGCGCCCCTGCGCGCGACGCTGCGCGAGGCCATCGACGTCGACGGCATCGAGGCGGCGCTCGCCGCGGGCACCCTCGACTACTTCTCCGTGACCGCATCGAGCTACACCAGTGGCCGCCATGCCACCTTCTATCGCAGCCGCCGCCCACTGGCCCCCTGGGCGCGCCCGGGGCGCGTCGCCGTGGCCGCGCGCATCGGCATCGACCACCTGGTCGCCTCGGCGGCGCTGCCCTTCGTCTTCGCCCCGGTGCCGCTGTCGATCGACGGCGGCACCGAGTACTTCGGCGACGGGACCATGCGCCAGCTCGCCCCGCTCTCGCCGCTGATCCATGCCGGGGCGGCCCGGGTGCTGGCGATCGGCGTCGCCCCCGGCGAGCGGGCGGGCCTGTTCGAAGCCGGCGCCGCCAGCCGCGGCGGCGATCCCGGCAAGCCGACCCTCGCCCAGATTGCCGGGCATGCGCTCGCCAGCATCATGTTCGATGCCTTGCCGGCCGACGTCGAGCGGCTCCAGAGGGCCAACGAGGCGATCGCCCTGATCCCGCCCGAGCTGCAGCGCGCCTTCCCGTTCCGGCCGGTCGAGATCATGACGATAGGGCCCAGCCGGCCGATCGAGGAACTGGCGCTCGAGCGCATCGACGACCTGCCGCCCCGGGTGCGGGCCTTCCTGCGTACCTTCGGCGGCACCGAACAGAACGGCATCGCGCTGGCGAGCTACCTGATGTTCGAATCGGGCTTCGTGGCGGAGCTGATCGCGCTCGGGCGCGCCGATGCGCTGCGACGGGCGGGCGAGATCCGGGCCTTCTTCGGCCTGGACTGATCGCGGCAACATATTTCGCATGCTACGTATATCCACGGCGCAAATACCTGTTTTTAGGGGGTTTTGTCGCCCCGAATTGTTGCATCCGGCCGACGTGTAAGTTTCGCTTAAGCGCTTTGTCAGCCTCACTTCAGTTTTGAATGCTGAAATCTGGACTCACTTGCTGCAGGCACCCCCGGGTGCCGGCGCAGGTGAAGACTGTCTCCAGGCGGTGTTGATCACCGCATTGCAAGGGCCGCGCAAGCGGCCCTTTTCTTTCGTGGCCACTAGAATCGTGGCGATCCACGATCCAGCCAGGAGCAGCGACATGAGCATCAACACCGTCGGCATCATCGGCGCCGGCACGATGGGCACCGGCATCGCGCAGGTCTGCGCGGGCACCGGCATCGAGGTCATCCTCCAGGACATCGGCGCGGGGGCGCTCGAGCGCAGCGTCGGGACGATCCGCGCGCAACTCGACAAGCAGGTCGGCCGGGGCAGGCTCGAGGAGGCCGAGCGCGACGCCGCGCTCGCCCGGATCCGGACCACGGCCGACCAGGCCGCCCTCGGCGAGGCCGACATCGTGATCGAGGCGGCCACCGAGAACGAGGCGCTCAAGCTCGAGATCCTGGGCAAGGTCGAGTCGCTCCTGCGCCCGGAGACGATCATCGCCACCAACACCTCGTCGATCTCGATCACCCGCCTCGCCGCCGGGCTGTCCCGCCCGGGCAAGGTGGTCGGGATGCACTTCTTCAACCCCGTCCCCGTCATGGCGCTGGTCGAGATCATCCGCGGCCTGCGCACGGACGACGACACCGTCGAGGCCGTCACCACCCTGTCGGAGCGGCTCGGCAAGACCCCGATCGGCGTGCGCAACAGCGCCGGCTTCGTGGTCAACCGCATCCTCTGCCCGATGATCAACGAGGCGGTCTTCGCGCTCCAGGAGGGGCTCGCCAGCGCCGAGGAGATCGACGCCGGCATGCGGCTCGGCTGCAACCACCCGATCGGTCCGCTCGCCCTGTGCGACCTGATCGGCCTCGATGTCGAGCTCGCCGTGATGGAGGTGCTCTACTCGGCCTTCAACGACCCGAAGTACCGGCCGGCGCCGCTCCTGCGCGAGATGGTCGACGCCGGGCTGCTGGGCCGCAAGACCGGACGCGGCTTCTACGACTACGCGAAGGGCTGAGGAACGACCGCGCGAGTCCCGGGTGCGATGCTTGCCGGCAGTACCCCATGGTCCGCCTCAATGTGTTCTATCCGCGCCGGACGGGCGCGCGCTTCGACATCGACTATTACGTCAATCGGCACCTGCCGCTGCTCCACGAGCTGCTCGTGCCGATGGGGCTGGCCGGGATGCAGGCGCACGTCGGCGAGGCCGGCGGTCCCGGCCCGGCCTCGTCCTACGTGGTGGTCGCGAGCTTCGATTTCCCGAGTCGCGAGGACATGCGCCGGGCGATGTCCGTCCACGGCGCGGCGATCGCCGCCGACGCCGGCCGGTGCACCGACATCGAGCCGCTCGTCCAGGTGGGCACCGAGGTGTTCCGGACCTAGGCCGCGAGGCTTGCCGGCCTAGCCTTCGAATACCATGAGCCGCTCGACGGACACCACCGTCACGCTGCCGTACGACGTCTCGAGCAGGCCCAGGGCCTCGAGCTGGCGCAGGGCCTGGTTGACCCGCTGACGCGACAGGCCGGTGAGCAGGCCCAGTTCGGACTGCGAGATCCGCAGGCGCGAGCGGGTGGACGGATAGAGCTTGGGGTTGAAGAGCTGGGCGAGGCAGCGCGCGACCCGGCCTTCGGGCCCCAGCAGGCGCTGGTGCTCCAGGGCGGCGATGAAATGACCGAGCCGCTCGTTGAGCTGGACGAGCAGGAAGCGCGAGAAGGCCGGGCTGGTGTCGATCAGCCAGTGGAAGGTCTGGCGCGGCATCACCGCGATCCTGCTCTCGCGCAGCGCGACCACGTCGTAGCGGCGGGGTTCGTTCTTCAGCACCGAGCCCTCGCCGAACCAGCCGCCGGCCGGAACCCCGGCGAGCGACATCGAGCGGCCCGCGGCCGAATCGATGGAGATCTTCACCAGGCCGTCGACCACGCCGAGCCAGCCTTCGACCGCCTCGCCCCTGGCCGAGAAGATCTGCCCGGCAGCGACGTCGCGCACGACGGTCTCGGCCAGGACGCGGTGCCGCTGATCGATGTCGAGCCCGGGCCACCAGTCCGATTCATCGAGCGTCTGCTGCAGGTACTGCATTCCGGGTCCGGCCGGCAAGCCTTCCCGGTTGCCGCCAATTGTCACGTCGACGACAACTATACCGCGCCGGCCCGGCTAGACTTGGCGCCGCGCGCCCCGGCCATGCGGTACGGGGAGCGTGTTTCCGCGAGTTTCCGTGCCGGCGCGCATGCGATAAGCTGGCTGGCACGCCGCCCGCGATACGGGCGCAGCGATTGAATACGAGAGGGGGAGAGATGGCCGGAACCGCCGCGGCGGAACAGCTGGCGAAACTGGGCGACACGACCTTTCCGCGGCTGCTTGCCCGGCATGCCGCGGAACGCCCCGATGCGCCGGCGATGCGCGAGAAGGACCTGGGCATCTGGCAGGCCATGTCCTGGGCGGAGCTCAAGGCGGAGGTCGAACTCGTCGCCGCCGGGCTGGCCGCCGCCGGCTTCGAGCGCGGCATGAAGCTCGCCCTGATCGGCGAGAACCGGCCCCGCCTCTACATCGGCATGATCGCCGCCCAGGTGCTCGGCGGCGTGCCGGTGCCGCTCTACCAGGATGCCGTCGCCCAGGAGATGGTGTACGTCTTCCGCGACGCCGGCATCACGTTCGCGATCGTCGAGGACCAGGAGCAGGTGGACAAGCTCCTCGAGCTGCGGGCCGACTACCCCGCCCTGGGCCGCATCTACTACGACGATCCGCGTGGGTTGCGCAACTACGACGAACCGGTCCTGTCGTCCTACGACAGCCTGCTCGAGGCGGGTCGCGCGCAGCTCGGCGCCGATCCGGGCCTGTTCGAACGGGAGGTCGAGGCCGGCAAGCCTTCCGATCCGGCCGCCATCTTCTATACCTCGGGCACCACCGGCAATCCGAAGGGCGTCGTCCATGGCCACGACAATCTCATCTCCGTGTCCGTGGCCGCCTCGCGGCTCGAGAAGCTCGGTCCCGACGACAGCGTGCTCGCCTACCTCCCCATGGCCTGGCTCGGGCAGAACATCTTTTCCTACACCCAGTGGCTGGTCAACGGCTTCACGGTCAACTGCCCGGAGTCCGACGAGACCGTCGCCTCCGACATGCGCGAGATCGGCCCGACCTACTACTTCGCCCCGCCGCGGGTGCTCGAGGCGCTGCTCACCCAGGTGACCATCCGCATGGAGGACGCCGCCCCGATCAAGCAGAAGATGTTCCGGTACTTCCTCGATGTCGCCAGGAGGGTCGGCGAGCGCCTGCTCGATCGCGACGCCTCGGTCGGCTTCATCGACCGGCTGCTGTACCGCATCGGCGACCTCACCGTGTACGGGCCGCTGCGCAATGCGCTCGGCATGAGCCGGCTGCGCATCGCCTATACCGCCGGCGAGGCGATCGGGCCTGACCTCTTCGTCTTCTTCCGCTCGATCGGCATCAACCTCAAGCAGCTCTACGGCTCGACCGAGACCGCGGTCTTCGTCTGCATCCAGCCCGACGGGCAGGTGCGCGCCGACACGGTGGGGATCCCGATCGACGGCGTCGAGGTCGCGGTGTCGGACTCCGGCGAGCTCCTCATCCGCAGCCCCGGCCTGCTGCGCGAGTACCACAACAACCCGGAGGCGACCGCCGAGGTCAAGGACGCCGAGGGCTGGTACCACACGGGCGATGCCGGCTACTTCGACACCGACGGCCAGCTCAAGATCATCGACCGCGCCAAGGACGTCGGCAAGCTCGCCGACGGCAGCATGTTCGCGCCCAAGTACATCGAGAACAAGCTCAAGTTCTTCCCGTACATCAAGGAAGCCGTGGCGCTCGGCGACGGCACCGACCGCGTCATGGCGATGCTCAACATCGACTACGAAGCCTGCGGCAACTACGCCGAGCGGCGCAACATCCCCTACGCCGGCTACGTCGACCTGGCGGGCCGGCCCGAGATCGGCAAGCTCATGCAGGAATGCGTCGAGAAGGTCAACGCCGATCTCGCCGCCGACCCGATCATGTCCGCCTCGCAGGTCCACCGCTTCCTGGTGCTGCACAAGGAGCTCGACGCCGACGACGGCGAGCTCACCCGCACGCGCAAGGTGCGCCGGCGCTTCATCGGCGAGAAGTACGGCGCCCTCGTGAAGGCCCTCTACGACGGCAGCGAGCACTGCTACATCGAGACCCAGGTGCGCTTCGAGGACGGCCGCACCGGCTCGGTCTCGGCCGACCTGCGGATCATCGACACCCGGGTCTTCCCGCCGGCCGCGGCCCAGAAGGCCGCCTGAGACATCCATCCATGCGCACCAAGCGAATCGGCGACGTCGTCCTCGACCTGCAGAACATCTCCCTGGCCTTCGGCGGCGTGAAGGCGCTGACCGACATTTCATTCGACGTGCGCGAGCACGAGGTCCGCGCGATCATCGGACCCAACGGGGCCGGCAAGAGCTCGATGCTCAACGTGATCAACGGCGTCTACACGCCCCAGCAGGGCAGGATCGTCTTCCGCGGCCAGGCGTTCGAGAAGATGAACCCGCGCAAGGTCGCCGAGATGGGCGTGGCGCGCACCTTCCAGAACCTCGCGCTGTTCCGCGGCATGAGCGTGCTCGACAACATCATGACCGGGCGCAACCTGCGCATGAAGACCGGCGTGCTGGCGCAGATGCTGCGCGTCGGGCCGGCCGAGCGCGAGGATCTCGCGCATCGCGAGGAGGTGGAGAAGATCATCGATTTCCTCGAGATCCAGAACTACCGCAAGTCCCCGGTCGGGCAGCTGCCCTACGGCCTGCAGAAGCGCGTCGACCTCGGCCGGGCCCTCGCCATGAGCCCCACGCTGCTGCTGCTCGACGAGCCGATGGCCGGCATGAACCTCGAGGAGAAGCAGGACATGAGCCGCTTCATCCTCGACGTCAACGACGAGTTCGGCACCACCATCGTCCTGATCGAGCACGACATGGGCGTGGTGATGGACATCTCCGATCGCGTCGTCGTCCTCGACTACGGTCGCAAGATCGGCGACGGCGAGCCCGACGAGGTCCGTAACAACCAGGCCGTCATCGACGCCTATCTCGGCGTCGCGAACTGAAGGATCGCAAATGGGGTTTTTCGTCGAAGTCGTGATCGGCGGGCTGATGGCCGGGGTGCTCTACTCCCTGGTCGCGCTCGGTTTCGTGCTGATCTTCAAGGCGTCGGGCGTGTTCAACTTCGCGCAGGGCGCGATGGTGCTGTTCGCCGCCCTGTCGATGGCGCGCCTGGCCGAATGGCTGCCGCAGTGGCTCGGCTTCGAGTCGCAGATCCTCGCCAACGTGCTGGCGTTCATCATCGCGGCGGCGATCATGTACCTCGTCGCGGTGCTGGTCGAGCGCCTGGTGCTGCGTCCGCTGGTCAACCAGGACGGCATCACCGCCCTGATGGCGACCCTCGGGATCACCTACTTCCTCGACGGCTTCGGCCAGACGGTCTGGGGCTCGGACATCTACCGGATCGACCTCGGCATCTCCAAGGATCCCCTGTTCATCCTCGAGTCCGTGTTCGTGGGCGTCGTGCTGGTCTACCGCGACGACATCCTGGCCGCAATCATGGCTTTGGTGCTGGTCTCGTTGCTGGCGGTATTCTTCCAGAAGACCGCCACCGGCCGGGCCCTGCGGGCGGTCGCCGACGACCATCAGGCGGCGCAGTCGATCGGCATTCCGCTCAACCGGATCTGGGTCATCGTCTGGGCGGTCGCTGGCTTCACCGCGCTGGTCGCCGGCATGGTCTGGGGCAGCAAGCTGGGCGTGCAGTTCTCGCTCTCGACGCTCGCGCTCAAGGCGCTGCCGGTGGTGATCCTCGGCGGCTTCACCTCCATTCCCGGCGCGATCATCGGCGGGCTCATCATCGGCGTCGGCGAGAAGCTCGCCGAACTCTATCTCGGCCCGATCATCGGCGGCGGCCTCGAGAACTGGTTCGCCTACGCACTCGCGCTCGTGTTCCTGCTGGTCCGCCCCCAAGGGCTTTTCGGCGAGCGGATCATCGACCGCGTATAGCCCCGCCCGACGAACCGAAGCAATCGACCAAGACACCCCATGTTCTATCGCGAAAACGGACAGTTCAAGACCAGCTACCGGGCGGACCAGCAGATCTTCCCGATCCTGCAGGACAGGTGGGCCATGCTGGGGCTGCTCGTGCTGGCCTTCGTGCTGGTCCCGCTGTTCGCGACCGACTACGTCTACCTCGCGCTGCTGATCCCCTTCATCATCCTGTCGCTCGCCGCGCTGGGGCTGAACCTGCTGGTGGGCTACTGCGGCCAGATCTCGCTCGGCTCGGCCGCGTTCATGGCGACCGGCGCCTACATCGCCTACAACGTCATCATCCGGCTGCCCGGCACGCCGCTGGTGGTCGCGATGGTCATCGGCGGGCTCGCCGCCATGCTCGCGGGCCTGGTCTTCGGCATCCCGAGCCTGCGCATCAAGGGCCTCTACCTCGCGGTGGCAACCCTCGCCGCCCAGTTCTTCTCCGACTGGGTGTTCGCCCGCGTGGGCTGGTTCACCAACTACGCGCCCTCGGGAAACGTCTCGGTGCCGCCGCTGACCGCCTTCGGCCTGCCGATCATCGAGCCCTGGCAGAAGTACTTGTTCTGCCTGACGGTGGTGCTGGTGCTGGGCATCCTCGCGAAGAACCTGGTCCGCGGCCACATCGGCCGCTCCTGGATGGCGATCCGCGACATGGACGTCGCCGCCGAGGTCATCGGCATACGCCCGATGTACGCCAAGCTCACCGCCTTCGCGGTGAGTTCCTTCTACATCGGCGTCGCCGGCGCGATGTGGGGCTTCATCCACCTCGGCTCCTGGGAGCCGCTCGCCTTCGACATCACGCGGTCGCTCAACCTGCTGTTCATGATCATCATCGGGGGCATGGGCTCGATCATGGGCAGCTTCTTCGGGGCGGCCTTCATCGTGATCCTGCCGGTGCTGATCAACCAGGTGCCGCAGGCGCTGGGCATCCCGATCTCGGTGGCCACGGCGACCCACCTCGAGTTCATGATCTTCGGTGCCCTTATCGTGCTGTTCCTGGTGCTGGAGCCGCACGGCCTTGCGCGGCTCTGGTCCATCGGCAAGGAAAAGATGCGGCTCTGGCCGTTCCCGCACTGAACGGGGCACAAGTCCCCGCAGTCATCGCTTGCAAGCTTGGTGAAACCATGGAGGTTCCAATGAGGAAGACGACGAGAAACGCCCTGGCCACGGTGGCCGTGGCGGCCGCGGCAACGTTCGCGACGGCGGTGCCGTCCGATGCTTACGCCGCCAACCAGTACCTGCCCAACCTGGTCTACCGGACCGGCCCGTATGCGCCCAACGGCACGCCCATGGCCAACGGCTTTGCCGATTACGTCAAGTACGTCAACGCCAAGGGCGGCATCAATGGCGTGAAGATCGACTTCGAGGAATGCGAGATGGCCTACGCCACCGACCGGGGCGTGGAATGCTACGAGCGCATGAAGAACAACGGCCCGACGGGCGCGCCGGTGTTCCATCCGTGGTCGACGGGCATCACGTTCGCGCTCACCGACAAGACCGCGACCGACAAGATCCCGCTGATCACGCTCGGCTACGGCCGTGGTGAATCCGCCGACGGCACCGTGTTCAAGTGGAACTTCTTCCTCGGTGGCACCTACTGGGTCGGCACGGACATCCTCGTGCAGCACATCGCCGAGAAGCACGGCGGGCTCGACAAGCTCAAGGGCAAGAAGATCACCCTGATCTACCACGACTCGCCCTACGGCAAGGAAGCGATTCCCGTCCTCGAGGAGCGCTCGAAGATGCACGGCTTCGAGCTCAAGCTGATCCCAGTCACCCATCCTGGGGTCGAGCAGAAGGCCGCCTGGCTGCAGGTGCGGCGCGACCGCCCGGACGCGGTCATCCTCTTCGGCTGGGGCGTGATGAAATCGACCGCGATCAAGGAGGCCGTTGCGACCGGATTCCCGCGCGAGAAGCTCTTCGGCATCTGGTACTCGGGCGGTGAGCCCGACGTGGTGCCTGCCGGCGATGGCGCCAAGGGCTACAGCGCGCTGACCCTGCTCGCCCCGGGCGGCAGGGGCAAGATCCACGAGGAGATCCTCGCCACCGTCCACGACAAGGGCCAGGCCAGCGGTCCGCGCGAGGAAGTCGGGCAGGTCTACCACACCCGCGGCGTGATCGGCGCCATGCTCACCGTCGAAGCGATCAAGAAGGCGATGAGCCGCTACGGCAACAAGCCGATGACCGGCGAACAGGTCCGCTGGGGCCTCGAGAACCTGCACATCGACGAGGCCGCGATCAAGAAGCTCGGCTTCGAGGGCTACATGTACCCCATCTCCACGAGCTGCGTGGACCACATGGGCGTCAACCGCTCGCAGGTCATGACGTGGAACGGCAAGTCGTGGGACACGAACCCGAAGATCTACGAGGCGGACATGCAGATCATCACGCCCCTGATCCGCAGGGTCGCGGATGCGTACGCCAGGGAGAAGGGAATCACGCCGCGAGACTGCGCGGTGGAGTCCCAGCAGTAAGGCAGCAAGGACGCGGTCCCGGCGGCTCGCCGCCGGGACCGCTCGCAGCAGCATCGAACGGAGATCCCGGCAGTGACATCCCCGCTACTTTCGGTCAACGGCATCGAGGTCATCTACAACCACGTGATCCTGGTGCTCAAGGGCGTGTCGCTGCAGGTGCCGGAAGGCCGCATCGTGGCGCTGCTCGGCGCCAACGGCGCGGGCAAGACGACCACCCTGCGCGCGGTGTCCAACCTGATCAAGGGCGAGCGGGGCGAAGTCACCAAGGGCAGCATCGAATACCGGGGCGAGCCGATCGCGAAGCTCACCCCCTCGGACCTCGTCAAGCGCGGCGTGATCCAGGTCATGGAGGGCCGGCACTGCTTCGCCCACCTCACGATCGAGGAGAACCTGCTCACCGGGGCCTATACGCGCAAGCTCTCGCGGGCGGACCTCGCCGCCGCCCTCGAGCGCGTCTATCACTATTTCCCGCGCCTGAAGCAGCGCCGCGGCTCGCAGGCCGGCTACACCTCGGGCGGCGAGCAGCAGATGACGGCCGTCGGGCGCGCCCTCATGGCCAATCCGAAGATGATCCTGCTCGACGAGCCCTCCATGGGGCTGGCGCCGCAGATCGTCGCCGAGATCTTCGGCATCGTGCAGGACCTCAACCAGAAGGAGCGGGTGAGCTTCCTGCTGGCCGAGCAGAACACCAACGTCGCCCTCAAGTACGCCGACTACGGCTACATCCTGGAGAACGGCCGCATCGTGATGGACGGGGAGGCGAAGGCGCTCGCCGAGAACGAGGACGTGCGCGAGTTCTACCTCGGCGTCGCCAAGGAAGGGCGCCGCTCCTTCCGCGAAGTCAAGTCGTACCGGCGTCGCAAGCGCTGGCTGTAGGAGGAACGAATGGCCGACGGCAATTATTTCGACGCGCTCGAGACCCGTACCGCCGAGGCGCGCGAAGGCGCCCTGATGGCCCGCCTGCCCGGGCTGGTGGCGCATGCCGTCGCGAAGGCGCCGGGCTGGGCGCGCCGGCTCGCCGGGGTCGATCCGCAGGCGATCTCCAGCCGCAAGGCCCTGGCCGGACTGCCGGTGCTGCGCAAGTCCGAACTCAAGGACCTGCAGGCGGGCGATCCGCCTTTCGGCGGCCTCGTCACGAAGCCCCTGGGCGAGCTCGGCGCCGTCTACATGTCGCCGGGCCCGATCTTCGATCCCGAAGGCACCGACGACGATCCCTGGCGCAGCGCCCGCGCCCTGTATGCGGCCGGCGTGCGCCCCGGGCACCTGAT
>DAIMFM010000010.1:0-2080 GCA_036724585.1 Burkholderiaceae bacterium
GCGCCTCGTCGATTTCGGGATCACAGGGCTCCGCGATGAGTGCGTATGCCAGTCGCGGGTTGCGCAGGAACCTTAGTTCGGCCTTTCCGTCCAAGGCGAAGATTCCCTGTTGCCATCAAGGCCACCTTGCCGCGGCCTCCGGAGGCGGGAGCGCTTCCGTTACGCCCGCCTGACGCAGTGCGCGAGGCGCTCGCCGGCCTCGAGCTCGGCATACCACTGCGCATACGGCGTGTTCTTCGCGAGCTTGCGGTTGTAGTCGGGCGCGCCGTCGGTCCACCAGACGGGTCCGCGCTCGCCCAGGGCGCGCTTGGCTTCGTCCACTTCGCGCCGGGCCCTTGCGCGTTGCCCGGGCGAGGGCTTGCCGCGCAGCGCCCGGCGGGCCGCCATGAGTTGCGATACCAGGGATTGCCTTCGTTCGTCGGACAGCGCCGGATCGGCCAGCCGCCAGAGCCGCCCGCGCACCACGAAGTAGCGCCCGTCGGGGGTGACCGGGTGGCGGGCCGGCGGCTTGTCGCCCGGCTCGTCGCCCATCGCTCCGCGCACCCGTCCCGCCTCAGGCGCTCATGCGCCCGAAGCGGCCGCTGTTGAAGTCGTCGATCGCCTGCCGGATCTCGCCCTCGGTGTTCATCACGAAGGGGCCATAGCCCACGATCGGCTCGTCGATCGGCTCGCCCGACAGCCAGAGCACCGTGGCGTCGCCGTTGGCCTCTATCGAGACCTCCGTGCCGGCGCGATCGAAGTGCACGAGCTGCCCCTCGCGGACGACGGCCTCGCCGTTGACCTGCACCGTGCCGTGCAGCACCACCAGCGCCAGCGTGTGGCCTTCGGTCGCCTCCAGGCGAGCCACGCCGTCCCGGCTCATGCGCATGTCCCACACATTCATCGGCGTGAACGTGCGGGCCGGGCCACGCCGCCCGTCCATTTCCCCGGCGATGACGCGCACGCGACCGGCCCCGTCCGGCAGTTGCACCGAGGGGATCTCCGCATCGAGCAGCGTCTGGTAGCGCGGCGCGGCCATCTTGTCCTTCGCGGGCAGGTTCACCCACAGCTGGACCATCTCGATCGTGCCGCCCTCGCGGGTGAACGCGGGCGAATGGAACTCCTCGTGCAGGATGCCGCCGGCGGCCGTCATCCACTGCACGTCCCCGGGGCCGATCAGCCCGCCGGCGCCGGTGGAGTCGCGGTGCTCGAGCTCGCCCTGGTAGACGATGGTCACGGTCTCGAAGCCGCGGTGCGGATGCTGGCCGACGCCGCGCGGGCGCGTCGCCGGCTCGAAGCGGGTGGGCGCCGCATGGTCGAGCAGCAGGAAGGGCGAGAGCTGCCGGCCCAGGCCGTCGTAGCCGAAGAGCGAGCGCACCGGGAAGCCGTCGCCGACCCAGTGCGTGCCGGGCGCGTGGTGTACACCGAGGATCTTCTTCAAGATGATCTCCCTTGAGCCGCGTCGCATCGAGGCGAGCGTCGCGATCCCCTGGAGATGGAGGCGATCGCGGCGTTTTCCAGTGCTCGCAAATTTGGGCTATGGTCGGGCGATGTCCGCCAGGATTGCCGCATGACCACCCAGCTGCTGCTCATCGATCCCCAGAACGACTTCTGCGACTTCGGGCCGCCGGCCGAGGGCGAGTCCCGGCCGATGCCGGCATTGCCCGTTCCCGGCGCGGTCGCCGACCTGCGGCGGGTCACGGCGCTGCTCGAGCGCCGGGGCGGGACGATCGACTCGATCGTGGTGACGCTCGATTCGCATCCGCTCGTGGGCATCGAGCGGCCCCTGTTCTGGGAAACCGGCGAGGGCGGGGCGGTAGAGCCCTTCACCGTCATCGCCGCCGAGGACCTGCGCGCCGGGCGCTATCGTCCGGCGGTCACCCAGCTGCAGCGCGACGACCGGATGCTGAACGTACTCGCTGGCCTCGAGGCTCAGGGCAAGCCCGGCGTCATGGTCTGGCCGGCGCACTGTGTCGTGGGCACCTGGGGCCACCAGGTGTTCGCACCGCTTGCGGCGGCGATCGAGCGATGGACGGTGCAGCATCGCAGGCTCGTCCACTACGTCCACAAGGGCAGTCATCCCCTCACCGAGCACTTCGGT
>DAIMFM010000010.1:2090-13408 GCA_036724585.1 Burkholderiaceae bacterium
GCGCCCGAGACCGGTTTCAATCACGGGCTCGCGCGCCGGCTGGCGCGCGCCGGCACCCTGCTGGTGGCGGGCGAAGCGGCGAGTCATTGCGTAGCCGCGAGCCTGCGCCAGCTGCTCGGGACGTTTCCCCAGCTCGCGCCGCGAGTGGTCCTGCTCGCCGACTGCATGAGTCCGGTCAAGGGCTTCGAGTCCGAGGCCGAGGCGCTGTTCGCCGAGATGGCGCTGCAGGGGGTGCGCCGGATGACCGCTGCCCAGTGGTGCGAGCAGGGGCCGGGCTAGTCGCGCCCCGCCGCGGATCGCCCGGCGGTCGCGCGCTTCACCATTTCTCGGCGAAGGGCCGGATCTCGAGCTCGAAGGTCCAGGCGTCGCGCGGCTGCTGGTGCAGCATCCAGTAGGTGTCGGCGACGGACTCCGGTCGCATGAGCTCGTCCGGCCCGAGCCTCGCGACGGCCTCGTCGCCGCCCCGGGCCCGGATGCGCTCGCGAACCCAGGCGGTGTCGACCCCCGCATCGATGACGAGGTGCGCGACATGGATGCCCTTGGGCCCGAGCTCGCGCGCGCAGGACTGCGCCAGCGCGCGCAGGCCGAACTTGGCGCTCGCAAAGGCGGCAAAGCCGACGCCACCGCGCATGCCCGCGGTCGCACCGGTAAGGAAGATGGATCCGCGCCCGCGCGGCAGCATGTGCCGGGCCGCCTCGCGTGCCGAAAGGAAGCCGGCGAAGCAGGCCATCTCCCAGACCTTGCGAAACACCCGCGAGGTGGTCTCGAGGATGGGGAAGTTGACGTTGGCGCCGATGTTGAAGATGCAGACCTCCAGCGGCGCCTCGGCTTCGGCCTCCTGCAGGAACGCGGTGATGTCATCCTCGTCGCGCGCATCGAGCGAGCGGCCGAAGACCCGCCCGCCGGCCGCCTCGATCTCCGCCTTCAGCGGATCGAGCTTCTCGCCCTGGCGCCGGCCGACGAAGACGGTGTAGCCCTCGGCGGCAAAGCGGCGTGCGATGGCCGCACCGATGAAGTCCCCCGCGCCGATCACGGCGGCGGTGGCGTTGCGGGGTGCGGGCGCGCCGGCGGGCGCGGGACTTGCGTTCATGTCTTGCCTCGGGAGGGGGATGGCTCGGTCCCCATGGACTCGGGCAGTCGCAGCGGGATCCTGAGGTAGCGTACCCCACCGGCCGCGGGGTGGGGCAGGCGCCCGGCGCGCAGGTTCACCTGGATCGAGGGCAGCAGCAGCGCCGGTGCCGGCAGCCCGGCGTCGCGCGCCTCGCGCATCGCTACGAACTCGTCCTCGCCGATGCCGTCGCGTACATGCCGGTTGTCACGGCGTTGCGCCGCCACCGTGGTCTCCCAGGCATGCTCGTCGCGGCCCGGCGCCTTGTAGTCGTGGCACATGTAGAGCCGGGTCGTGGGTGGCAGGTCGAGCAGCCGACGGATCGAGCGGTACAGGCGGCGGGCGTCGCCCCCCGGGAAATCGGTGCGCGCCGTACCGTAGTCCGGCATGAAGAGGGTGTCGCCGACGAAGACCGCATCGCCCACCCGGTAGGACACGCAGGCCGGGGTATGGCCCGGCGTGTGCATGACCTCGATCGCCAGGTCGCCGAGCGCCAGCGATTCGCCGTCCCGCAGCAGGCGGTCGAACTCGCCGCCGTCGTCCGGGATGTCGTCCAGGCCGAAGAGCGGACCAAGGCTCGCCTGCACCCGCGGCGTCTGTTCCCCGATGGCCACGACGGCGCCCGTGTGGCGCTTGAGGTAGGCCGCCGCGCTCAGGTGGTCCGCATGGACGTGGGTCTCGAGTATCCAGTCGATGGCCTGCCCGCCTTCGGCGGCGCTCGCCAGGATGCGGTCCGCGCCGGTGGTGCGTATGGCGCCGCTGGCATGGTCGTAGTCGAGCACCGGGTCGATCACGGCCGCCTTGCCGCTCGCCGGGTCGGAGACGAGGTAGCTCACGGTATGCGTCGCCGCATCGAAGAAGGCCTCGATCCTTGCCTGCGATGTCATTGCTTCGCCTCCGTTTGTTCCGTGGCGGGCGCACGCGATCCGGTCCGTCGGTCGATTGTAGGCCCGGCTCAGCCGACTGCGTCGCCGAATATCGCCGCCAGGCCGATGAGCGCGAACACGGCGGCGGCGACCGCATGGACCAGCCGCACCGGCAGTCGCTGTCCGAGCCCGTTGCCGGCCAGGACGGCGGGCATGTTGGCCGCCATCATCCCGGCGGTGGTGCCGAGCACCACCGGCACGAACTCGCCGAAGCTCGCGGCGAGCGCGATGGTGGCCACCTGCGTCTTGTCGCCCATCTCGGCCAGGAAGAAGGCGAACAGCGACGTGCCGAACACGACCAGGCGCCCGCCGCCGCGGTCAGCCGCGCCGACTTCCAGCTGGTCCGGAACGAGCGTCCATGCGGCCATCGCGAGGAAGGACAGTCCCAGCCCCCAGCGCAGCACCTGGGGGCTGGCGATGCCGGTCAACCAGGCACCGAGGGCGCTGGCGGCGGCATGGTTGGCGAGGGTCGCGACCAGGATGCCGGCGATGATCGGCCACGGGCGGCGGAAGCGCGCCGCCAGCATGAGCGAGAGCAGCTGCGTCTTGTCGCCGATCTCGGCGAGCGCGACCAGGCCGGTCGAGGTCAGGAAGGATTCCATGGAGCGCTGGCATACGGGGTCCGGCGGACGACGACCGGGACGACACGCCGCCCGCTGGACCCGTGGTCGCGGCGCATCGTCCGTGGTCTCGCCAGTCGGCCGCTGTCGCGGCCCCCGCTGCGCCATGCCGGCGCATGGCCGGCAAGCATGTTGACGCAGCGCCCCCGCATGCGCGGGGGCGACTACTCCCCAGGGACGGGGCGAAGTATAGCCCACCCCGCTGCCGGGGCCAGGCCCTGCCCGGGCGGCGCTCTCGCCGGGGGCGCCGCACCGAGGGCGCGGCGCCGGGTGCCGCTCTCCCTCAGGCCGTCGGGCGCTTGCGCAGGAGGTAGCGCTGCCGGCCTTCCATGACCAGCACGCCATGCTGGTTGTGGACGGTCGAGCGCAGGCCGATCACACCCGTCGTGCGTTGCGGCACCAGCTCGGCGACCTCGAGCGCCGAGCGCAGGGTGTCGCCGACGAACACCGGCGCGAGGAAGCGGCTGTCCTGTTCGATGAAGCCCTTCATCGAGGCCTCGGTCATGTGCGGGAACAGGCCGGCGCCGGCGGCCGTCTGGATGAGGATCTGGAAGCCGTGCGCCTGCATGTGTGGCATGCCCCGGGCGCGGCAGTACTCGACATCGTAGTGCGAGGGGTGGTTGTCGCCGCTCGCGAGCGAGAAGGCGGCGAACAGCGCGTCGGTGATGGTGCGCGAGGGCAGCGCGAAGCGCTCGCCGATGCGGAAGTCCTCGAACCAGCGTTGCTCGCAGAGTGAGTGGTCGTCCATCGGGCTCCCCGTCGAGGCTCCATTGCAGGTCCGGCCAAGTGTACTTCGCCTGCGCCGACGGCCGCTTGCCTGGGCACGCCGATTGCCCCGGGGCCGAACGATCCAGCCGAGGAAACCACCATGACCAGGGATGCATCACACGGGAACGGCCAGGCGCCGCAGGCGTTCGCCGAATGCGTGGAGTTCGCGCGCGACACGCGCTTCGCGATCGCGTCCACGCACGCCGACGACGGTGGCCTGGCGAGCCGGCCCCTGACCAACCAGCGTGTCACCGAGGACGGCGTCGTCTACCTGTTCGTCGCGCTGCATGGGGATACCGCGACGCAGCTCACCCGGCATCCCGCGATGACGCTTTCCTATGCGGACCCCAGGGCCGGGCGCTACCTCGTGCTGACCGGGGAGGCCACGGTCGCGCACGATCCGACGCTCGCCTCGGACTTGTGGAGTTCGATGGATGCGGCCTTCTTTCCCGACGGCCCCTCCAGTCCCGATCTCGGCGTGGTTACCTTCCGCACCACCCATGCCGAGATCTGGGAGCCCGAGGGGACGCGCGCCGGACAGCTCGCGAAGCTGGCGGCGCGGGCGGTGGGCCTGCCGGTCGACGGGTCGATCGGCCGCCACCGCGAGGTGGACGCGCGAAGTCGCTAGCGAATCAGGGGCCGTGCAGCCAGGCGTCGAGCGCGCGCAGGCTGTCGAACACCGGCGTGTCGTCGTCGCGCGCCTCGGGCGGAATCTCACGGTGCGCGAACTCCGGTCGCCGGACCCAGGCCGCCTGCATGCCGGCCGCGCGAGCCGCCGCAATGTCGAGATGCCAGTCGTCGCCGACATGCAGGCAGCGCTCGGGCGGGGCGCCGGCCGCCTCGCAGGCCGCAGCGAACATCCGCGGGTCGGGCTTGGCGAAGCCGACTTCATGGGCACTGATGGCGGCGCTGAAATGCCGGCCACAGGGAATGCGGCCGATGTCGGCATTGCCGTTCGACAGCGCCACGAGGCGGTAGCGGTCCGCCCAGCGGCAGAGGACCTCCTCGACGTCCTCGTAGGGCTCGACCAACTGGCGCGCGGCAAGGAAGACGTCGAAGGCGGCGTCGGCCAGGCCGGGGTCGTCGCCCGCCTCGTCGAGCGCGAGCCGCAGGGCCTCGCGCCGCAGGAAGCTGAGGTCGTGCGCGCGATCCGGATGCGCCTCGAGCAGCCGGGCGCGCAGGCTCGCGCGGCGCCCGTCGAAGCCAGCGGCCGTCGCCGGGGCATGCTCCTCGAGCCATTGCGCGAGGCGCGCCTCGGCCGCGACCAGCGTCGGCCGGATCGGCCACAGCGTGTCGTCGAGGTCGATCGTGATGGCCTCGATCGCGGCCCTGGCCGGGCTAGCGGGCATGGGCCACCTCGCCCGCGCCGGCCCCGCGGTCCACCCGCGCCGGCCCGTCATCGGGCATGCAGGCATCGTCGGGCGCGCCGCCGGCATCGGCATCGCGGGGCGCGCCCGACCATCCCGGACCGGGCGGCAGGTGCACCGTGCGGGTCGGCAACGCCACCTCCGCCCCATGCCGGGTGATGATCTCGCCGATGCGCAGCAGCACGTCGTGCTTGATCTCGTGGAAGCGCACCCAGACGACGGTATCGGCGAAGCAGTAGATGTAGATCTCGAGGCCCGAGACGTCGTACTTGTTGAAGGCGACGATCAGGGTCTGGGTCGTGTCGATACCCTCGTGCGCGACGAGCATCGCCCGGATCTCCTCGACGATCGCCGCCATCTTCGGCAGGTCCGCATAGCGGATGGCGATCTTCTCGTGCAGGCGCCGGTGGGTCATGCGCGAGGGGTTCTCGACCACCACCGTGGTGAACAGCGCATTGGGCACGTAGATCGGATTCTTGTTGAAGGCGCGCACCCGCGTATGGCGCCAGTTGATCTCCTCGACCGTGCCCTCGATCGCCTTGTCGGGGGAGCGGATCCAGTCGCCGACGGAAAACGGGCGGTCGAGGTAGATCGTCAGGCCCCCCAGGAAGTTGGCGAGCACGTCGCGCGCGGCGAAGCCGACGGCGATGCCCCCGATGCCGCCCAGGGCGAGCAGGCTCGTGATCGACAGCCCGAAGACCTGCATGATCATCAGGGACGCGATGGTCACCACGGTCAGGCGGGCGAGCTTCGAGAGCGCGTCCATCGTGGTGACGTCGACCTTCTCGCCGCGCTCGAGCCGGGTGCGCAGCGCGCTGGTGCTGTATTCCCGGATGAAGTAGGCCAGGAACCAGGCGATGCAGACGATCGTGCCGGCCTGGCGCAGCGCCTGGATCGGCCCGGCCAGGGGCGCGGCGCGCAGGTAGTCGACCACGAGCAGGGCCTGGGCGATGCCGGTCAGCCAGACGAGCACCTGCAGGGGGCGCGAGGCGCAGCGCACCAGCGTGTCGCCCCAGTGGGCCCCGGCGCGCCGGGCAATGTTCCCGGCCAGGCGCAGCAGGACGCCGGCGACGACGCTGGCGATGATCGTCAGGACGAGAATGAGCAGGGCCTGGACGAACCAGGGCTCCCCGACGAAATCGAGCCCGAAACGATCGGCGATGGCTTGCATGGGCGTCTGGCGAGCCGGCCCGCGGTGGGCCGGTGGAATCGATCGGCCCGTTGAGTGTAGCCGAGCGCTCGCATGGCACGGCCGCCCGACGCGGTCGTGGTGGCGGCCCGCTCAGCCGTCGTGCAGGGGCGCCCGGCTGTGGCTGTTGTTCGCGTCCGCCAGCCGCGCCAGCAGGCCGAGCAGCACCTGCTGCTCGTCCGGCGCGAGGGGCTTCAGGATGCGTCGCTGGGCGCGTTCCACCGAGCCGGCGACGGCCGCGAGCAGGGCCTCGCCCGCCGGGCTCAGCCCGACGTGCTTGGAACGCCGGTCGCGCGCGCCCGCCACGCGTATCACCAGTCCGCGCTGGCGCAGCTTGCGCAGCACCAGGGCGGCCGTCGTGCGGTCGAGCGCCGCGCGCCGCCCGAGGCTCGCCTGGTCGGACGGGCCGTGGCGGGCCAGGGTCGCCAGGGCGGCGAACTGCAGCGGCGTCAGCTCGAACTCGCGGCACTCGTCGAGGAAGATGCCGACCGCGATCTGCTGGCAGCGTCGCAGCAGGTGGCCGGGCATCTCCGCGAAGGACGCCGGGCCGCTCGCCGGATGGTCGGGTTCGTCGTGCATGGCTCGGCCGGCCTTCGCCGGGCTTCAGTCGGCGAAGCGTTCCTCGCGAAACAGGCCGAGGCGCTGCTGCACGCCCCGGTCGGAAAAGCTGAAGAGGACGGCGTCGGCATCGGCCTCATGGCGCACCGTCCTCCAGCTGGGCACCACGAGGATGTCGCGCGGTCCCCACTCGAAGACCTGGCCCTCGATGGTGCTGCGGCCCCGGCCCTCGACGGGGGTGAACACGGTGGCGGCGGTGGAGCGGTAGCGGGCCGTCCGGAAGCCCTTCGGCAGCAGCTGGAGGAAGGGCGCGATCGTCGGCATCGCGAAGTCGCCCGACTTGGGGTCGATGTAGCGCAGCTTCAGGCCGTGGCAGGGGTCCCATTCGTCCTGCCGGCGCATGCGCTCGAGGGCCTCGCGCGAGCGGGCGTAGGGATAGCTGAAGATGGGCGACACCGGCCGGGCGTCCGCATAGTCCACCGGCAGCATGTTGGCGCCATAGCGGGCGAGGCTGTCGCCGGGCTGTCGTGTCAGCGGCTGTTCCTCGTCCGGATGGCGCTCGAAGAAGGAGGCATCGAAGAACTGGACCATCGGGATGTCGAGCCCGTCGAGCCAGATCATCGGGCGGTCGGACGGATTGCCGTGGTCGTGCCAGGCGCCCGGCGGCGTGACGACGAAATCGCCCTCCTCCATGGTCGAGCGCTCGCCGTCGACGCTGGTGTAGGCGCCCGAGCCGTCGACCACGAAGCGCAGCGCCGACTGGCTGTGGCGATGCGCCGGCGCGACCTCGCCCGGCATGACCAGCTGCAGGCCGGCGTACAGGCTGGTGGTGATCCGGCTCTGGCCGCGCAGGCCCGGGTTCTCGAGGATCAGCACCCGCCGCTCGGCTTCGCGCGCGCTGATCAGTCCGCCCGCCTCGAGCAGGTAGGGCATGAGTTCCTCGTAGCGCCACAGCAGCGGCTGGCAGGCGCTCGCCGGCGTCGGCGTGATCAGCGCGCCGAGCACCGACCACAGCGGCGTCATGCCGAGCCGGTCGATGCGGCGGTAGAAGTCGTTGCGGGCGGCCTCGTTGCCAGGCCCCTGGGAATCGGTCGCGGCGTGCATGGCGTGCTCCTGTGTCTCGTGGGTGGATCAGCCCGCGCGGCGGGCGACGGCATCATCGATGCCGTTGCCACCGTAGAGCCAGGCGAGGGTGTCGTACCAGTCCTGCGGTGTCTTGGCGCGCATCACCGAATCGCGCACGGCGGCCATCGCGCCGGCCGGGTGGTAGATGTACTCGCCGATGGCGCGCGAGCTCATCACGACGCGGCCGGTACGCACGCTGCGGCGCTCGCAGTAGGCGGCGAAGGCGGCATCGAGCGAGTCGTGGGTGGCGACCATGTGCGAGATGCAGACCGCGTCCTCCATCGCCATGCAGGCGCCCTGGGCGGCGTACTGCAGCATCGGGTGGGCGGCATCGCCCAGCAGCAGCACCCGGCCGTCGACCCAGTCGAGGATGGGGTCGCGGTCGCACAGCACCCAGAGCTTCCAGTCGGCGCCGTGCTCGATCACCTGGCGGGCGCGCGGATGGATGTGCTCGAAGCCGCGGCTGACCTCTTCCTGGCTGCCCGGCTTGCCCGCCACCGCTTCCTTCACGTCGTTATGGTAGGTGACGACGAGGTTGAAGACCTTCCAGCCCTTGAGCGGGTAGTGGACGATGTGGCACTTCGGTCCGGCCCAGAGGGTGGCCGCGTTCCAGCGCAGGTCCTCGGGCATCTTCTCGGTGGGGATGACCGAACGATACGTAGTATGCCCCGATACCCGGGGCGGGCCGTCGCCCACCAGCTGCGCCCGCACCGGCGAATTGATGCCGTCGGCGCCCACCAGGGCGCAGCCCTCGACTTCGCCGCCGTCGGCGAGCAGGGCGGTGGCGCCGCCGCCGTCCTGCCGGTAGCCGGTGACCCGGGCATGGGTGCGCAGCTCGACCCGTTCGCTCGCCTCGCAGGCGGCCAGCATCGCCCCGTGCAGGTCCGCCCGGTGCACCACCGCGTAGGGGTTGCCGAAGCGCTCCCGGAAGGGCGCGTCCAGGGGAATGTGGCAGATCTCTTCGCCACCGAGCGCATCCATGAGCCGCAGCTGGTCGATGTAGACGGCGCCTGCACGGGCCGCATCGCCGAAGCCGAGGTAGTCGAAGCAGTGGAAGGCGTTGGGCCCGAGCTGGATGCCGGCGCCGATCTCGCCGAAGCGGCTCGCCTGCTCGAGCACGATGCTGCGCCGGCCCGCCCGGGCGAGGCCCAGCGCGCAGGCCAGCCCGCCGATGCCGCCGCCGGCGATGACGAAGGGACGATCGTCCATGCCTGCTCCTCCTGCGTACCTGTTCGCGGGTCGTCCAGCAGCATTATGCGCATAGTACTGCGCATCTGGGCGGCTTTCGGGCCGATTTTCGGGACGCCCGCGGGTCGCCGCCCGCGGGGGACGGCCCTGCCGGATCCGGCAGGGCCGCCAGGCTCAGCCGAGGAAGCCTTCGAGGCGCCGGCGGATGATGGTCTCGGCCTCGGCCATGATCCGGTCGATCAGCTCCTTCACGCTCGGGACGTCATTGATCAGGCCGCAGACCATGCCGCAGCTCCAGGCGGCGGCATCCATGTCGCCTTCATGGAGGACCTTGCGGTTCTTGCCGCCGGTCACCAGGTGGCGGATGTCCTCGATCGTGGTCGCGCTGCCCTTCTCCTCCTCGATCCGCAGGATCTCCTCCACGGCCGCATTGGTGAGCACCCTCTCGGTATTGCGCAGCGGGCGCATCACGAGCCGGGTCTGGAGCTCGTCGGCTTCGACCAGCGCCTGCTTGACGTTGTCGTGGATGGGGGCTTCCCTGGTGGCCATGAAGCGGGTGCCCATGTTCATGCCCTCGGCGCCCAGCGCCAGCGCCGCGACCAGGCTGCGGCCGTCGGCCATGCCGCCGGAGGCGACGAAGGGAATCTTGAGCTCCTCGGCGGCGCGCGGCAGCAGGATGAAGTTGGGGATGTCGTCCTCGCCAGGGTGGCCGCCGCATTCGAAGCCGTCCACGCTGACGGCGTCGCAGCCGATCCGCTCGGCCTTGAGCGAGTGGCGCACCGAGGTGCACTTGTGGATCACCTTGATGCCGGCCTCCTTGAGCAGCGGCATCCACTGCTCGGGGCTGCGACCGGCGGTCTCGACCACCTTGATGCCACCTTCCACGATCGCGGCGATGTATTCCGGATAGGGCGGCGCGTTGAACGAGGGCAGGAAGGTGAGGTTCACGCCGAACGGCTTGTCCGTCATCTCGTGGCAGCGGGCGATCTCGCGGGCGAGGTCCTCCGGCGTCGGCTGGGTGAGGGCGGTGAGGATGCCCAGGCCGCCGGCGTTGGACACCGCCGAGGCGAGTTCGGCATAGCCGACGTAGTGCATGCCCCCCTGGATGATCGGGTGCTCGATGCCGAACAGTTCGGTGATCCGTGTCTTCATGACGTCTCCTTGTCGATTACCGCGATCATAGCGTGGCCTCGGATGCGCCCGCCGGGGCGCGCCCAGGCGCGGCCCGGGCCGGGGGGCCGGGCCTGCCGGCCGACGCGGTCCCGTCACCGAACCGTCACACAACCGTCATGGAGGGCACCTACAGTCGCAATCATTCGTCAACCAGGCAAGAGAGCGGACGGTCCATGATGAAACGCAGCTCACGATTCCTCGCCACCAGCGCCCTCGCGCTGGGCGTGGCGTTCTCGGCGCAGGCCGCCGAGATCACCGGCGCCGGCGCCACCTTCCCGGCGCCCATCTACGCCAAGTGGGCCGAGGCCTACAAGAGCGCGACCGGCAACGTGGTGAACTACCAGGCCATCGGCTCGGGCGGCGGCGTCAAGCAGATCACGGCGAAGACGGTCGACTTCGGCGCCTCGGACGACCCGATCCCCGGCGACAAGCTGGGCAAGGACGGCCTGGTCCAGTTCCCGGCCATCATCGGCGGCATCGTGCCGGTCGCGAACCTGGCCGGGGTCGAGCCGGGCGAGATGAAGCTCGACGGCCCCACGCTCGCGAAGATCTTCTCGGGCGACATCGGCAAGTGGGACGATGCCGCCATCGCGAAGCTGAACCCGGACCTGAAGCTGCCCTCGCAGCCGATCACGCTGGTCTATCGCTCCGACTCGTCGGGCACCACCGCCGGCTTCACGCACTACCTCGCCGCGGTCGACCCGTCGTTCAAGGACAAGATCGGCGCGGGCAAGACCGTCGACTGGCGATCGGGTCTCGGCGGCAAGGGCAATGCGGGCGTGGCGGCCAATGTCGCCAAGCTCGGCAACTCGATCGGTTATGTCGAGTACGCCTACGCCAAGCAGAACGACATGACGCATGTGGCCATGGTGAACAAGGCCGGCAACACGGTGCAGCCGAGCGCGGACAGCTTCGCCGCGGCGGCCGCCGGCGCCGACTGGAGCGCGAAGCCCGGCTTCGGCATCGGGCTGGCGAACCAGGACGACCCGCAGGCTTGGCCGATCGTCTCGGCGAGCTTTATCCTGATGCACGAGAAGGCCGAGGACCCGGCGCGTTCGGCCGAGGCCCTGAAGTTCTTCCGCTGGGCCTTCGAGAACGGCAGCCAGATGGCCCTCGACCTCGACTATGTCCCGATGCCCGCGTCGGTCGTCGAGCAGGTCGAGGCCTCCTGGGCCGTCATCACGGACGGCTCGGGCAAGGCGGTCCTCACGGCCGCCAGGTAAGCCTCGCGGGCGACCGCGAGCGTCGTCCGGCCGGGTGGGTCCCATGGGCTCCCCCGGCCTTTGTGCTCGATTC
>DAIMFM010000010.1:13418-18346 GCA_036724585.1 Burkholderiaceae bacterium
GACATGCCGCGCACGCGGGCCACGGCCGCGTCGTGGGCTAGGCCGACCCCGGCCCGGCGGACCTCGCGGGCGAGCGGCTCGCGGCGCGGGTCCGTCGCTTCGCCATCCAGGATCGCCTCTTCCTCGGTGTCACCTTCACCTTCGCCCTGTTCGTCCTGGTGGTGCTCGCCGGCCTCCTGGTCTCGCTCTTCATCGAGGCCTGGCCGGCGTTTCGCGAGTTCGGCCTGGGCTTCTTCGTGGGCACCCGGTGGAGCCCGGCCGACGACGTCTACGGTGCCGTCATCGCGGTGTACGGCACGCTCATGTCGTCGTTCATCGCGCTGGTGATCGCCGTGCCCATCAGCTTCGGCATCGCGGTCTTCCTGACCGAGACCTGCCCGATTCGGCTGCGCCGGCCGCTGGGTACCGCGATCGAGCTCCTCGCGGGGGTGCCTTCGATCATCTACGGGATCTGGGGCCTGTTCATCTTCGCGCCCCTGCTCCAGGACCATGTCCAGCCGCTGCTGGGAGCGACGGGGCTCGCCCTGTTCTCGGGCCCGCCGCTGGGCGTGGGCATGCTGACGGCCGGCATCGTGCTGGCCCTCATGGTGATCCCGTTCATCGCGTCGGTGATGCGCGACGTTTTCGAGACCGTACCGGGCGTGCTCAAGGAATCGGCCTACGGCATCGGCTGCACCACCTGGGAGGTGGTGCGCCGGATCGTGCTGCCCTTCACCCGGGTGGGCGTCATCGGCGGGATCATGCTCGGCCTGGGCCGGGCCCTGGGCGAGACCATGGCGGTCACCTTCGTGATCGGCAACGCCAACCGCCTGTCGGCGAGCCTCCTGGCGCCGGGCAACTCCATCGCCTCGACCCTCGCCAACGAGTTCGCGGAAGCCGACCCCACCCTGCACATCCCCGCGCTGTACGCGCTCGGGCTCCTGCTGTTCGTGATCACCTTCTTCGTCCTGGGCCTGGCCAAGTGGCTGACCGAGCGAAGCCGGCGTCGCGCCGGCCTGTGATGACCCGGGGACTCCGATGAGCAACGGTTCCTTCGCTTCGAATCCCCGCTACCGTCGGCGGCGCCTGTTCAACGCGCTCGGCCTCACCCTGTCGGCGCTCGCCATGCTGGTCGGCCTCCTGGCGCTCGGCTGGATCCTCTGGACCCTGGTGTCCGAGGGTTTCGCCGCCCTGGACTGGGCGTTCTTCACCCGCTCCACGCCGGCGCCCGGGACTCCCGATGGCGGCATGGCCAACGCCATCGTCGGCAGCCTCCTGATGGTGGGCTTCGCGACGCTGGTGTCGACGCCGATCGGCATCCTGGCCGGCATCTACCTCGCGGAATTCGGCGCGAAGTCGCGCTTCGCCCAGGTGACCCGCTTCGTCACCGACATCATGCTGTCGGCGCCGTCGATCGTGATCGGCCTGTTCGTCTACGCGATCGTGGTGGCCACCACCCGCCAGTTCTCCGGCTGGGCCGGCTCGATCGCGCTGGCGCTGATCGCGATCCCGGTCGTGGTGCGCACCACCGAGAACATGCTCAGCCTCGTGCCGGGCAGCCTGCGCGAGGCCGCCTTCGCCCTCGGCACGCCGCGCTGGAAGGTCAACCTGGCGGTGACGCTGCGGGCGGTGCGCGGTGGCGTGATCACCGGCGTGCTGCTGGCGATCGCCCGGATCTTCGGCGAGACGGCGCCGCTGCTGTTCACCTCGCTGTCGAACCAGTTCTTCAATGCCGACATGGGCAAGCCGATGGCGAGCCTGCCCGTGGTGATCTACAACTTCGCGCTCAGTCCCTACGAGGACTGGCAGCGCCTCGCCTGGGGTGGCGCCGCGCTCATCGCCCTCATCGTGCTGGCGATCAACATCATCGCCCGCACGATGTTCCGCGATGCGCCGCGCAGCTAGGATGCGGTCATGCAGGTGCGCGACCTCGATTTCTACTACGGCAAGTTCCAGGGCCTGAAGAAGGTGACCATGGACATCGCCCGCAACAAGGTGACCGCCTTCATCGGCCCTTCCGGCTGCGGCAAGTCCACCCTGCTGCGCACCTTCAACCGGATGTTCGACCTCTACCCGGGCCAGCGCGCCGAGGGACAGATCGTCTTCAACGGCCGCAACATCCTCGACCCGCGCCAGGACGTGAACATGCTGCGGGCGAAGGTGGGCATGGTGTTCCAGAAGCCGACGCCGTTCCCGATGACGATCTTCGAGAACATCGCCTTCGGGGTGCGGCTGTACGAGCCGCTCAAGGGCCGTGCCATGGAAGAGCGGGTCGAGTGGGCGCTGCGCAAGGCCGCCCTGTGGGAAGAGGTCAAGGACAAGCTCCAGCAGAGCGGCCTGAGCCTGTCGGGCGGCCAGCAGCAGCGCCTGTGCATCGCCCGCATGGTCGCGGTCAAGCCCGAGGTCCTGCTGCTCGACGAGCCCACCAGCGCGCTCGACCCGATCTCGACCGCGAAGATCGAGGAGCTCATGAACGAGCTCAAGAACGACTACACGATCGCGATCGTCACCCACAATATGCAGCAGGCGGCGCGCATCTCGGATTTCACGACCTACATGTACCTCGGCGAGCTGATCGAGTTCGGGCGCACCGACGAGATCTTCATCAAGCCCCGCAAGAAGGCGACCGAGGACTACATCACCGGCCGCTTCGGCTGACGACGCACCTGGAACCGGATCGGAGGCACTCCATGGAACATACCTACCGTCCCTTCGATGCGGACATCGACAACCTGCGCAGCGCCGTCACCACCATGGGCGGCCTGGTCGAGCGCCAGCTGATCCGCGCGGTCGATGCGGTGCGCAACCGCGACCTCCGGCTGCTCGCCCAGGTCCTCACCGACGAGGGCGTGGTCAACCAGCTGCACCTCGAGACCGACCTGCGCTGCAACCAGACGATCGCCCGGCGCCAGCCGATCGCCGTCGACCTGCGCGAGATCATCGCCGTCCTGCACATCAACAACGACCTCGAGCGGATCGGCGACGAGGCCAAGAAGATCGCGCTCAAGTCGCGGGCCTTCGAGGCGAGCGGCAGCCTGCCGATTCCTTCCGACCGGATCGAGGAGATGACCGGCATCGTCGTCGAGATGCTGCGCGACGCGCTCGATTCCTACATCCGGCACGACACCGACGTCGCCAAGGCGGTGGCTGCGCGCGACGATGCGGTCGACGAGTTGCGCGACGCGCTGATCGGCGAGCTGATGGAGCGCATCGGCGGCGCCCCGGGCATCGTGTCGCAGGCGCTGGCGATGATCTTCGTGGTGCAGTCGATCGAGCGCGCCGGCGACCACGCGAAGAACATCGCCGAGTACGTGGTGCACGTGGTCGAAGGATCGGACGTGCGCCACCAGCCGGGCACCAAGGCCTAGTCGCCGCCCTGTGACGTCGTCGCGGGGGCGGGCGCGAATTCGGGCCGGATGATCCGCGGCGCCGAGAAGCGCAGGGTGAATCGACTGCCCTTGCCGGCCTTGCTCTGGATCTGGAATTCGGCGCCGTGCCGGTTGGCGATGTGCTTGACGATCGCCAGGCCCAGGCCGGTACCGCCGGTGACCCGCGAGCGCGCCCGGTCGACGCGGTAGAAGCGTTCGGTCAGTCGCGGCAGGTGCTCGGCGGGGATGCCGATGCCCGTGTCCACCACCGAAATGGCGCCGCGGCCGTTCTGCTCGAGCCATTCGAGCGAGATGCGGCCGCCATCGGGCGTGTAGCGCACGGCATTGCTGAGCAGGTTGCGGATCGCGCTCTCGATCTCGACGCCCACGCCGAGCAGGCGCAGGCCCGAAGGGATGTCCGACTCGATCGTGTGCCGGCCGCCCGACAACACCCGGGCGTCGGCGATCAGGCCCATGCAGAGCTTGTCGAGCTCGATCGGCTCGTCGGCCGGCTTGTCGATGGCGGATTCCAGCGAGGACAGGGTGAGCAGGTCCTCGACCAGGCGCTGCATCGTCTGGCTGTGCTTGGCGATCGACTCCAGGTACTGGCGCCGCTCGCCGGGCTCGAGCTCGAGCTCGAGCATGGTCTCGGCGAAGCCGCCGATGACCGTGATGGGCGTGCGGATCTCGTGCGAGACATTGGCGACGAAGTCGCTGCGCATCGCGTCGAGCCGGGCCTGGTCGGTGATGTCGCGGATGATGAGGAGCTTCTTAGCGTCGTCGCTGGCATGCAGCCGGATCTCGAAGGTGCGCCCGGGCCGGTTGGGCAGGCCGAGCCGCAGCGGCCGGGAGAAGTGACCGGCATCGAGGTAGTCGACGAAGTCCGGCTGGTTCAGGAAGTGGTGCACCGGGCGACGGTTGCCGAAGACGCCATGGAGGTCGCGGGCCGTCACGTTGGCCCATTCGACATGGTTGAAGCGGTCGAGCAGCATCAGGCCGTCCGGCAGCCGGTCGACCGCGGCGCGAAGCTGGCCGAGCTCGTCGGACAGCTCGTTCTGCTCCTGCGCCTCGATGCGCATGAAGCGCGCGAGGCGATCCATCGGCCGGCGCCACACGCCGATCCCGATCGGCACGTCGCGCATCTTGGGCAGGCCCGCCCAGTGGTTCAGGCGCCCGAGGAAATAGCCGTGGTAGGCGGCGACGATGGCGAGGCAGGCGCCCAGCCAGATCACGGCGGCCAGCTCCATGCCGGCCCGGAACAGGGCGGCGCCCAGCAGCAGCGCGAGCAGCGGCAGCCCGAAGACGATGGCGTTGATCATGCGGGCGCGAGCCGGTAGCCGCCGCCGCGTACCGTCTCGATGAGGCGGTCGTGGCCCGTCGGGCGAAGCGCCAGGCGCAGCCGGCGGATATGCACGTCGACGGTGCGCTCCTCGATGTAGACCGCGTCGCCCCACACCTTGTCGAGCAGCTTCGAGCGCGAGAGGACGCGATCGGGATTGCGCAGGAAGTAGTGCAGCAGCCTGAACTCGGTCGGGCTCAGACCGAGCGGGGCCTCGCCCGCGAAGGCACGGTGCGTGGTGG
>DAIMFM010000010.1:18548-22646 GCA_036724585.1 Burkholderiaceae bacterium
CGCGTTCGCGCAGGCGGCGGATGAAGTCGACGCCGGATATGCCGAACAGCATCCAGTCGAGCAGGACCAGGTCAAACCGCTCGGCGTCGATCATGCTCGTGGCGCTGTCGGCATCGCCCGATTCGCGGACGATATATCCAGCATGGCGAAGGTTCACTGCGACCAGTTCCCGGATGGCGGGTTCGTCTTCGACGATCAGTATCCTCGCGGACACGGCTTGCCTCGTGTTGCTACGGGCTTCCAGATTATGACAAAGCTTTGACCGTTTCATGACGGCCGCCTGGGGCCGCTCCATGTGTAGCGCAGGGGATCGCCGGCGGGCCGGTTGCGCCCCAGCGCGAGCCGCCAGGCCGAGACCCGGACCGGTGGCGCCAGCGACGGCTCCGGCGCGGCCCCGGGATCGGCACCGCGCACCAGCGAGAGATGCGGCACCAGCGGGCGCTCGTCGAATTCGCAGGGCATCGCCCGCAGCGCCGCTCGCACGCCTGCGGCGAGTCCGTCCAGCCAGGCGGGGGTCGCCTCCGGCCCCGCCCAGAACAGCGCCGGCCTGCGGCCGCGGCCGAAGCGGCCGATGCGGGTGAGCAGCAGCGGCTCGGGTCGCGCGAGGGCATCGACCGGCGCGAGGGCCTGTTCGAGCCGTTCCCCGAAGGACGCCTCGCGGGCGCCGACGAAGGCCAGCGTCAGGTGGATGTCGGGGGCCGCGAGCGCGCGGCCTCCGCTCGCGGCGGCGATCGCGCCGGCCAGGCTGGCCAGTGCCTCGGCGGCGGCGGCATCCGGCAGCAGGGCGACGAAGAAACGCGGGCGGCCGACCGGCGCCGCGCCGGCGCCGACGGGGCGCCGCCGGTCCGCTCCGGCCTCGTGCGACACTGTGGGTCGATCGAATCTGCGCTTGTGCATCGGGAGCTGCCTTGGACGATAGGGACCCATCCCCCCGCAACCATTCTGCCTGCAAGGTGCTGGTCACCGGTGGCGCCGGCTACATCGGCTCGCACACCGTGGTCGAGCTGGTGGGTGCCGGCCACGAGGTCGTCGTGCTCGACAACCTGTCGAACGCCTCGCGCCGCTCGCTCGAACGGGTCGAGCGCATCACCGGCGTGCGCGTGCCGCTGGTGGTCGGCGACATCCGCGACGCCGCGCTGCTGCGCGAGCTGCTGGCACGCGAGCGCTTCGATGCGACCATGCATTTCGCCGGGCTCAAGGCCGTGGGCGAATCGGTCGCCAGGCCGCTCGAATACTACGATTGCAACGTCGCGGGAACCACCACCCTGCTCGAATGCCTGGGCGAGGCCGGGGTACGCAACTTCGTGTTCAGTTCGTCGGCGACGGTCTATGGGGATCCGCAGGCGGTGCCGATCCGCGAGGATGCGCCGACCGGCCCGACCAATCCCTACGGCCGCACCAAGTGGATGATCGAGTTCATCCTGCGCGACCTCGTGGCGGCCGACCCGCGCTGGTCCGTCGGCATCCTGCGCTACTTCAACCCGGCCGGTGCCCATCCGAGCGGCCTGATCGGGGAGGATCCCCAGGGCATTCCCAACAACCTCATGCCCTTCGTGGCCCAGGTCGCCGTCGGCCGGCGCGAGAGCCTGTCGGTGTTCGGCGGCGACTATCCCACCCCCGACGGCACCGGCGTGCGCGACTACATCCACGTCGTGGACCTCGCCCGCGGGCACCTGGCGGCCCTCGAGCATGCCCGGACCGGGCCGGGGGCCTTCACCGTCAATCTCGGGACGGGCGTCGGCTGCTCCGTGCTCGAGATGATCGCCGCATTCGAGCGCGCCAGCGGCAGGCCGGTGCCCTATCGCATCGTCGATCGCCGGCCCGGGGACATCGCCGAATGCTATGCCGACCCGGCGTATGCCGCCGAACTGCTGGGCTGGCGGGCAAGCCTGGGCATCGACGCGATGTGCGCAGACGGCTGGCGCTGGCAGCAGGGCAACCCGCAGGGCTACGCCGAGGAAGGCTGAGCGGGCCGGAGGAGCCTGGCCGTCCGCGGCCGTTTTCGACCGGCCAGCCGTCCGCGGCCGGCCGGACGGGCTTCTAGTCGAGCTCGATGTTGTCGATCAGCCGGGTCGAGCCCAGGCGCGCCGCCCCCAGCACGACCAGCGGCGCGGCGCCGTCCGCGGTCGGTACCGCGAGGTCGTCACGGCGCCGGATCGTCACGTAGTCGGGTTCCCAGCCGCGCTCGACCAGGGCGGCCATCGCCTCGGCCTCGATCGCGGCGAAGTCGCGATCCCCGGCCTCCACCCGCTCGGCCACCCTCGAGATCGCCTTGTAGAGCTGCACGGCTTCGGCGCGCTCCTCGCTGCCGAGGTAGCGGTTGCGCGAACTCATCGCGAGCCCGTCGCGCTCGCGCACGATCGGCCCGGCCTCGATGCGGATCGGCAAGTTCAGCTGGCGCACCATGCGCCGGACGACCAGCAGCTGCTGGTAGTCCTTCCTGCCGAAGATCGCGACGCGCGGTGCCACGCAATTGAAGAGCTTGAGCACGACCGTGCACACGCCCTCGAAGAAGCCGGGGCGGAACTCGCCCTCGAGGATGTCGCCCAGGCCCGCGGGCGACTGGACCCGGAAGCCCTGCGGCTCGGGATACATCTCCGTGTCCGGGGGCGCGAACACGACGTCGCAGCCGGCCTTGGCGAGCTTCTCGCAGTCCTCGTCGAAGGTCCGCGGATAGGTGTCGAAGTCCTCGTGCGGGGCGAACTGCAGGCGATTGACGAAGACGCTCGTCACCACCGGCCGTCCGCTTTCCGTGGCCAGGCGCACCAGCGACAGGTGGCCTTCGTGCAGGTTGCCCATCGTCGGCACCAGGACGGTGCCCGCGCAGCCGCGCAGGCGTTCGCGCAAGGCATCGATGCGATTGATGACTTCCATGGCGTTCAGTGTCCGAGGTTGAAGAAGCTGCGCCGCCCGCGCATCTCGAGCAGCCGGTGCACCAGCATCGCGAAATCCTCGTCGCTCTCGGCCGGATTGAGCCTCTCGGTGTTGACGATCAGCAGCGGCGCATCGTCGTAGTCGTGGAAGAAGCGACTGTAGGCGTCGACCAGGCCCCGCAGGTAGGAATCGGCGATGGACGCCTCCATGGGCAGGCCGCGGCGCTGCACCCTGGTGATCAGGGTGTCGGGACTGGCCTGCAGGTAGATCACGAGATCGGGGCGTGGCGCCTGGGGGCTCAGGTTGTCGTAGATGGTCCGGTACAGGCGCAGCTCGTCGTCGTCGAGGGTCTGGCGCGCGAAGAGCGGGTCCTTCTCGAGGAGGAAATCGCCCACGACCGATTCGCTGAACAGGTCGCGCTGGGCGAGCTCGCGCAGCTGCTCGATGCGCTGGAACAGGAAGAAGAGCTGCGTCGGCAGGGCGTGGCGCCGGCCCTCCCGGTAGTAGCGCTCGAGGAAGGGGTTCGCCGCGGCGTCCTCCAGCACCGCGCGGGCGCCGTAGGAATCGACGAGGCGGCGTGCGAGCGAGGTCTTGCCGGCCCCGATAGGGCCCTCGACCACGATGTGGCGAAAGCGCTCGAAGGGCGAGGGCGGCAGGGGCGATGGCGAGTGGCTGGAGGCGTCGGGCATCTTCGGGACAGGGTCACACCGGGTCGGCGCGCTGCCCGGCCAGGGCGTCCACCTGGTCCGCGGCCGGGCCGATGCCGGGAATTGTCGCATCGGGCGCGACCTGCAGGAGCGGGCGCAGCACGAAGGCCCGGCCGGCCATGCGCGGATGCGGCACCACCAGGCGCGGCGGCGCGTCGATGCGGGCCTCCCCGTACAGGAGCAGGTCGAGGTCGAGCGTGCGCGGCGCGTTGCGGTAGGGGCGCTCGCGACCCGCGCCGGCCTCGATGCGCCGCAGGGCGTCGAGCAGGGCGAAGGCATCGAGCCGCGTCTCGACGATCGCGACGGCGTTGTGGAAGTCGGGGCCGCTCGCCTCGACCGGCGCGCTGCGCCACAGGCCGGATTTCGCCAGGACGCGGGTGGACGGGATCGCGTCGATCCGCAGGAAGGCCGCGCGGAGGCGTCCCGCGGCGTCGCCCAGGTTGGCGCCCAGCCCGATCGCCGCGCGCACCGGTGGCCGGGGCCCGGCATCGCCGCAGGCGGGCGGCGCGGCGGGCGC
>DAIMFM010000011.1:0-13779 GCA_036724585.1 Burkholderiaceae bacterium
GAAGATCACCAGCAGCACCAGCATGACGTCGATGTAGGGCACGACGTTGATGTCGCTGACCATCCGGCGCGAGCGCCGGTTGCCGTTGCGGGAACTTACCGCAGCCATCGGGGCCTCCGGGTCGTTGCCGGGCCTGCGCTAGCGCGCCTGCCGCTGCAGGATGTTGGAGAACTCTTCCATGAAGCTGTCGAAGCGGCTCGACAGTCGGTCGATGTCGTGGGCATAGCGGTTGTAGGCGATCACCGCGGGGATCGCGGCGAACAGGCCGATCGCGGTGGCCACCAGGGCCTCGGCGATACCGGGTGCAACGGCCGCGAGCGTCGCCTGGTGGACATTGGCGAGCCCCCGGAAGGCGTTCATGATCCCCCACACCGTGCCGAACAGGCCGATGTACGGGCTTACCGATCCCGCCGTGGCGAGCAGGGCGAGCCCGGATTCGAGCATGTCCATCTCGCGCTGGTAGGACGCCCGCATCGCGCGGCGCGCGCCGTCGACGATGGACTGCGGGTCGCCCGGCGTCTGCTGGCGCGCCTTGAGGAACTCGCTCATCCCGGCGTCGAAGATGCGCGCCATGGATCCCGGATCCCTGCGGGAATCCCGGATCTGCTGGTAGAGCTGGCCGAGCTCGCGATCGCGCCAGAACTCGTCCTCGAACCGGTTCGCGGCGCGATTGGCCGCCTGGATCGTGAAGAACTTGCGGATGATGACGGTCCAGGAAGCGATCGAGATCAGCACCAGCAGCAGCATCACGGCCTGCACGAGCAGGCTCGCATCGACCACGAGCGAGATGATCGACAGGTCTTGGTTCATCGGGCGATCCCCGGTTGGATGGATTGGGTGAGCCAGTCGGGCAGGCCGACCGGACGGCCGTCGCTGCGCCGGATCATGGCGATGCGGATCCGCGCCTGCGCCAGGATCTCGCCCTCGCCCCGGCGCTGGGCCCATTGGTGTAGCGTGAGCGAGGCGCGACGGGCCTGGGCGACGGCGAGTTCGAGGGCCAGCATGTCGTCGAGGCGGGCGGGCCGGAGGTACTCGACATGAGCCTCGCGGACCACGAAGACCTCGTCGCGGGTCGCGGCCATCTCGAAGTGCGAGGGCCCGCCGAGCGAACGCAGCCATTCGGTGCGGGCCCGTTCGAAGAAGCGCAGGTAGTTCGCGTAATAGACGATGCCGCCCGCATCGGTGTCTTCATAGTAGACACGGACCGGCCAGCTGAAGACCGATCGGGCGGCGGCGTTCGAGGATTCGGATGGCACGCCCTGGAAGGAACGAATTCGAGGATCGGTGATTCTATCAATCGCCGGGTTCCGGGAAAATCCGGTCTCTCGCGCCGGGGCGGGCACGGCCTTCAGCGCAGCATCCCCGCGGGTTGCGGGACCATCTGCCAGGCGAGCCCCGCGAGCAGGACCGCGGCGCCGGTCGCCAGCGCGGCCCGGCGCGCGCCATGGGCCCGGTAGTCTTCCCAGTCGAAGCGCTCGACCATCACCGTCGCGAGCGCGAAGCCGGCCACCAGCCCGCCGATATGCGCGGCGTTGTCGATCATCGTGGCGGTAAAGCCCATGAAGAGCGAATAGCCGACGAAGATTACCAGCGAAGGCCGCATCGATGCGACCAGCCCCCTGGGCAACTTGTGCGGCTTGGTGAACAGCGCGGCCAGCAGGGCGCCGGCGACGCCGAAGATGGCGCCCGAGGCGCCTACCGAGACGGCGACCCGGGCCGACGAGAACAGGCTGGCGAGCGAGCCGAACAGGCCGGCGAAGAGGTAGATGAGCGCGAACTGCGTATTGCCGTAGAAGCGCTCGGCGATTCGGCCCATGTTGAGCATCGCCCACATGTTGAAGGCGAGGTGGATGATGCCGGCATGCAGGACGGTGGAGCTCATCAGCCGCCAGGGCTGCTCCAGCGTCATCGGCAGGAAGTTGCCCCCGAGCAGCAGCAGGGCCTGCGGGCTGGGGGACATCCAGTCCACTCCCAGCAGCACCGTCAGCGCCCAGACCAGGACGTTGACCACCACCACGGTGGTGGTGACGTAGGTCCGCGGGGTGGCCTCGAACAGGCGCTGGACGAAATCCTGCATCAGGAGGGCACGCTTGCGTCGCCTTCGTCCCAGAGGTCGCCGGTGGGGGACTGGCGCGGCGCCGCCAGGCCGAAGTGCCGCCATGCCCCCGGCAGGGCGACGCGACCACGCGGCGTGCGCTGCAGGAAGCCCTGCTGGATCAGGTAGGGCTCGATCACGTCCTCGATGGTCTCGCGCTCCTCGCTGATCGCGGCCGCGAGGTTGTCGAGCCCGACCGGTCCGCCGCCGAATTTCTGGAGGATCGCCGAGAGCAGCGCCCGGTCCATGAGGTCGAGGCCGGCCGCGTCGACATCGAGCATGCGCAGGGCGGCATCGGCGACGGCGTCGTCGATGAGGCCATCGGTGCGGACCTGGGCGTAGTCGCGTACCCGGCGCAGCAGCCGGTTCGCGATCCGGGGCGTGCCGCGCGAGCGGCGCGCGATCTCGCGCGCGCCGGCCGGCGAGATCTCGGCCTCGAGGAGCCGCGCCGAGCGGGTCACGATGCGGCCGAGGTCCTCGACGCTGTAGAACTCGAGCCGCGCGACGATGCCGAAGCGGTCGCGCAGCGGATTGGTGAGCATGCCGGCCCGGGTGGTGGCGCCCACCAGGGTGAAGGGGGCGACGTCGAGCTTGATCGAGCGGGCCGCGGGGCCTTCGCCGATCATGATGTCGATCTGGTAGTCCTCGAGCGCCGGGTAGAGGATCTCCTCGACGACCGGCGAAAGCCGGTGGATCTCGTCGATGAACAGGACGTCGTTGCGCTCGAGGTTGGTCAGCAGCGCGGCCAGGTCGCCGGGCTTCTCGAGCACCGGGCCGGAGGTCTGGCGCAGGTTCACGCCCATCTCCGCCGCGACGATGTGGGCGAGCGTCGTCTTGCCCAGGCCGGGCGGGCCGAACAGGAGCAGATGGTCGAGTGGCTCGGCGCGGTGGCGCGCGGCCGACATGAAGATGTCGAGCTGCTCGCGGATCCGCGGCTGGCCGATGTAGTCGGCCAGCGCCCGCGGTCGCAGCGCCCGCTCGACGACCTCCTCGCTGGGCGAGGCGGGCGCCGGGGCGATCAGGCGGTCGTGCTCGATCATGCCTTGACCAGCGACTTGAGCGCCTGCCGGATGCCGTCGGAGACGTCGATCCCCGCCGGCAGCTTGCGGCTGGCGGCATCGGCCTCGCGTTCGGAGTAGCCGAGGGCGACGAGGGCGTGCGCCACGTCGGCGAGCGCGGCGTCGGGCGGGGCCGCCCCGGGCTCGATGCCCGGCGTCGCGAAGCGGCCCTTGAGCTCGAGCAGCAGGCGTTCGGCGGTCTTCTTGCCGATGCCGGGCACCCGCGTCAGGCGGGCCGCGTCCTGGGCGGCGATCGCCCGGCCGAGTTCGTCGACCGACATGCCCGACAGCAGCGACAGCGCGATGCGGGCGCCCACGCCGGAGATCCGGATCAGCTGGCGAAAGGCGTCGCGCTCGCCTTCGGTGCCGAAGCCGAAGAGCAGGTGGGCGTCGTCGCGCACGACGAGATGGGTGAGCAGGCTGACCGGCTGCCCGATGGCCGGCAGCTCGAAGATGGTGCTCATCGGCGCCTCGACCTCGTAGCCGACACCGCCGACATCGAGCAGCAGGGTCGGCGGCCGCTTGGCGAGAAGCTTGCCTGAGAGTCGTCCGATCATGGCCGCGAGCTTACACTACCCGGCCGCCGCGGATTCGCGCGCCGCGGCGCCGGATCGCCACGCCGGCGGCGCCGGCCGCGGCAGTCGCGCCGAGCGAGAACCGGGCGGCATGGATGTGGCAGATCGCGCAGGCGAGCGCATCGGCGGCATCGGTCGCGGGCGGCCCCGGCAAGGTCAGCAGGCGCTGCACCATGGCGACGATCTGGTCCTTGGCGGCGTGCCCGTGGCCGACGACCGACTGCTTGAGCTGCAGCGCGGTGTACTCGTGCACCGGCAGGCCGGCGACCACCATGGCGGTGATCGCGGCGCCGCGGGCCTGGCCCAGCAGGAGGGTCGAGGCGGGATTGACGTTGACGAACACCTTCTCGATCGCGCTCTCGTCGGGGCGGTACTGGCCGATGATCTCGGACAGGCCCGCGTAGATGACGCCGAGCCGGGTGGCGAGGTCGGCGTCCGGCGTGCGGATGGTGCCGCTCGCGATGTAGGTGAGTCGACCCGCCTGTCGGTGGACGAGGCCGAAGCCGGTGCGTCGCAGGCCCGGGTCGACGCCGAGGACGATGTCGGAAGCCGGGCGGACGGGATCGGGTGTCAATGCCGGAAGTGCCGTACGCCGGTGAAGACCATCGCGACGCCACGCTCGTTGGCCGCCGCGATGACTTCGGCGTCGCGCACCGAGCCGCCGGGCTGGATCACGCAGGCGGCGCCGGCATCGACGACGACGTCGAGCCCGTCGCGAAACGGGAAGAAGGCGTCCGAGGCGACCGCCGAGCCGGCCAGCGACAACGCCGCGTTGCTCGCCTTGATCGAGGCGATGCGGGCGGAGTCGACGCGGCTCATCTGGCCCGCGCCGACCCCGAGCGTCTGGCCGTTGCCGCAGAAGACGATGGCGTTCGACTTGACGAACTTGGCCACGCGCCAGGCGAAGAGCAGGTCGGCGAGCTGGGCCTCGGTGGGCGCGAGCTCGGTGACGACCTTCAGCTCGTCGGCGGCGAGGTTGCGGGCATCGAGCGTCTGCACCAGCAGTCCGCCGCCCACGCGCTTGAAGTCGAAGGTATTGCCGCCGGGCGAGAACGGGATCTCCAGCAGGCGGACGTTCTGCTTGGCCGCGAAGACGACGCGGGCCCCGTCGGCGAAGCCGGGCGCGATCAGGACCTCGACGAACTGGCGGGCGACCTCGGCGGCCGTCTCCGCATCGAGCGGCCGGTTGAAGGCGATGATGCCGCCGAAGGCGGAGGTCGGGTCGGTCGAGAACGCCTTGGCGTAGGCTTCGCCGCAACTGGTGGCGACCGCGACCCCGCAGGGATTGGCGTGCTTGACGATGACGCAGGCCGGCTCCTCGAAGCTCTTGACGCACTCCCACGCCGCATCGGCGTCGGCGATGTTGTTGTACGAGAGTTCCTTGCCCTGGAGCTGGCGATAGTGCGCGAGCGTGCCTGGCGCCGGCGCGGCATCGCGATAGAACGCGGCAGCCTGGTGCGGGTTCTCGCCATAGCGCATGTCCTGCGCCTTGTGCCACTGCTGGGTGTAGACGTCGGGCAGCAGCCGCAGGTCCTCCTCGCCCTCGTGCCTGGCGGTGAGGTAGTTGGTGATCGCGGCGTCGTACGCGGCGGTATGCGCGAAGACCTTCTTCGCGAGCGCGAGCCGGCGCGCGGCATCGATCCCGCCGTCGGCGCGCACCGCGGCGATGATCGCCTCGTAGTCGGCCGGGTCGACCACCGTGGCCACCCCGTCGAAGTTCTTGGCCGCCGCCCGCAGCATCGTCGGCCCGCCGATGTCGATGTTCTCGATGGCGTCCTCGAAGCTGCAGCCGGGGCGGGCGACGGTGGCGGCGAACGGATAGAGGTTCACGACCAGGAGGTCGATGCGCTCGATGCCGTGTTCGGCGAGCGCCGCCATGTGCGCCGGCAGGTCGCGCCGGGCGAGCAGGCCGCCGTGGATCCTGGGGTGCAGCGTCTTGACCCGGCCGTCGAGCATCTCGGGAAAGCCGGTGTGGTCGGATACCTCGGTCACGGGGATCGCGTTGTCGGCGAGGAGCTTCGCGGTGCCGCCCGTGGAGAGGATGGCGACGCCGGCCTCGGCGAGCGCGCGCGCGAGCTCGACGACGCCGGTCTTGTCCGAAACGCTGATCAGTGCCCGTTCGATCTTGTGCATGTTCTGCCTGTGCAGGTCCGGCCGCGGGCTATTGCCCGAGCAGGCCGTGGTTGATCAGCTTCTTGCGAAGCGTGTTGCGGTTGATGCCGAGCATGGCGCTCGCCCGCAGCTGGTTGCCCTGCGCCTGGCGCATGACGACCTCGAGCATCGGCCGTTCGACGGCCTGGATCACCATGTCGTAGACGGCCTGTGGCCGCGCGCCTTCGAGGTCGCGGAAATAGCGTTCGAGGTTGCGGGTGACGGCTTCGTCGATGCTGTTGTTGTTTCGGCTCATGCCGCGAGTCTCCGGTCGCAGTCCGGCGTTTCGCCGGGTTCTGGAGCCGGCGCTTCGGCCAGCTCGAGGATCGCGGCCAGCTGCTCCTCGGCCGATTCGATCCGGAAGAAGCGGGCGAGGAATTCGTCCGCCCCCGGTCGGCCGGCGAGATACCAGCCGACGTGCTTCCTGGCGGTGCGCACCCCCGTGTACTCGCCATGGAATGCGTAGTGATCCTGCAGGTGCTCGTGCAGCACCTGGACGAAGCCGGCCGGCCCGGGCGGCGCGCGGCGGGTGCCGTCGGCCAGCCACGCCGCGATGTCGGCGAAGATCCAGGGATTGCCCTGGGCGGCACGGCCGATCATGACGGCGTCGGCGCCGGTGGCCGCGAGGACCTCGGCCGCCTTGCGCGGGCCGTCGATATCGCCGTTGGCCACCACCGGTATGCGCAGGCGCGACTTGATCTCGGCGATGGTGTCGTATTCGGCGTGGCCGCGGTAGCCGCAGGCGCGGCTGCGCCCGTGCACCGCCACCATGGCCGCGCCCGCCGACTCGGCGGCGCGCGCGAGCATCGGCGCATTGCGCGAATCGGTGGTCGGGCCCGTGCGCATCTTGACCGTGACGGGAACGTCCACCGCCGCGACCACCGCCTCGATGATGCGCAGGGCCAGCCCGGTGTCGCCCATGAGCGCCGAGCCGGCCGCGAGGTTGCAGACCTTCTTGGCCGGACAGCCCATGTTGATGTCGATCACCTGGGCGCCGCGATCGACGTTGAAGCGGGCCGCCTCGGCCATCATGGCCGGGTCGCCGCCGGCGATCTGGACCGCGCGCGGTTCGATCTCGCCGGCGTGGTCGATGCGTCGCGATGTCTTGACGCTATGCCAGAGGCGGGGATTGGAGGCCGCCATCTCGGACACTGCGTAGCCGGCACCGAGCCGCCGGCAGAGCTGGCGAAACGGCCGATCGGTGACGCCGGCCATGGGCGCGACGAATACCGGGTTCGGCAGCGTGAACGGGCCGAGCTGCATCGTGGGATCGGACGGGACTCAGGTGGTTTGCGGTTGCCGGCGTGCGGGCGCGTCGCCCAGCGAACGCGCGTTGCCGCTCGCGGACATTCTAGCGGAAACGTGCTGCCCAAGAAATGTGCATCGCAATGTATCCCGGTTCATAGCCCGGTTCGGATTCGAGTGCAGGGCAAGGCGGGGCGACGCAGACAGTACGGTCGTACGGCAAGGCGCCCCAACGCGGCCATGCGCCCGAATCCGAACCGGGATCAGCGCCAGCCGAACATGAAGCCCTTGGCAATCCCCCGCCGCGCCGGCGGTACCAGGTCGAGCATCGCGAGCAGCATGGATGCGACGCCGCGCACCATGGGCGAGTCGAACATCACGGCCAGCCGGTCGGTGGCACCGACGGTGACGAGTCGGTCGCGCCTGCGTGTGCGCGCATGCGTGGCGCAGGCGCCGCGCAGGGCCGCCGCGTCGTCGCCGGCATCGCCCAGCGCCTGGGCGAGTTCGAACGCATCGCGCAGGCCGAGGTTGAGGCCCTGGCCTGCGACCGGATGCAGGGCCTGCGCCGCATTGCCGATCATGATGCGCGTGCCGTCGAAGGTTTCGCGACGCAGGCTGCGCACGAGCGGCGCGACGTGTCGCGGCGAGACCAGGCGCAGGTGGCCGAGTCCGCTGCCGAAGGCCTGGCCGAGCGTCGCCTCGAACTCCGGCGGCGACATGCCGGCGCGCTCGTGGCACGCCTCGGGGCGGTCGCACCAGACGAGCGCATGGCGATTCGCTTCGGGCAGGGGCAGCAGCGCGAGCGGGCCGTTCGCCCCGAAGCGCTCGAAGGCGACGCCATGGCGTTCGCGCTCGGCCTGGACTTCGGCGAGCAGGGCGCACTGCCCGAAGCCGCGCTGCTCGGCATCGATGCCGGTGTTGCCGTCGGCGCAGACCTCGATGGCCGCCGTCGCCGCGCCGGGGGCCTGCTGCTTCGCGTCGGCGCTCGCCGCGACGAAGCCCGCGGCGTCGCATGCGGCGCCCAGCGCAGCGACGAGCTCGCCGTAGCGCACCACATGGCCGAGCGCCGGCAGGTCATGCTCGGCATGCTCCATGCGCAGGCTGCCGGGCTGGCTGTCGATGCGCACGTCGACGTCGTGGATGGGAGCCGAGCGCGGCATCGGCATCACCCGTTCGAGCAGCTGGACCGAACCGGCCGAGAGCGCGATCGCGCGGGCAGCGACGGCTTCCGGCACGGGCCCGCCATGGCGGACCCAGTCGATGCGGCCCGGCCCGATGCCCTGTCGGCGCAGCCAGAGCGCGAACGCCATGGCCACCGGGCCGGTACCGGTGATGCGGATGCGGGCTCCCTCCCCGGGCGCCATGGTCGTGCCCGCCACTAGGCGCGCATGAGTGCCTCGATCTCGTCCGGATCGGTGGGCACGTCCGCGGTGATGATCTCGCAGCCCTGCGCGGCGACGACGGCATCGTCCTCGATACGGATGCCGATGTCGTGCATCTCGGGCGGTACGTCGTCGGCCGCCCGGACGTAGATGCCCGGTTCGATGGTGAGGACCATGCCGGGGTGCAGGATCCGCCAGGGCCGGTTGCCGTCGGCATCGCGCTCGCCGGGCTCCTGGTATTCGCCGCAATCGTGTACGTCCATGCCGAGCCAGTGGCTGGTGCGATGCATGTAGAAGCGGCGATAGGCGCCGGACTCGATCACGCCGTCGCGGCTGCCGCTGAGCAGGCCGGTATCGACCATGCCCTGCGCGAGGACTGCCACCGCCGCATTGTGCGGATCGTCGAAGCGGGCCCCGGGACGGGTTGCCGCGATGGCCGCATGCTGGGCCGCGAGCACGATGTCGTAGAGCGTGCGCTGGGCGCCGCTGAAGCGGCCGTTGACGGGGAAGCTGCGGGTGATGTCCGACGCATAGCCATCGAGTTCGCAGCCGGCGTCGATCAGGAGCAGCTCGCCGTCGCGCAGGCGCGCGTCGTTGGCGCGTTAGTGCAGCACGCAGCCGTTGCGTCCCGTCGCCACGATGGATCCGTAGGCCGGCGCCTGCGCGCCCTGGCGCCTGAACTCGTAGAGGAGTTCGGCCTCGATCTCGTACTCGAAGCGGCCCGGCGAGCTGGCGCGCATCGCGCGACGGTGGGCGCTCGCCGAGATGCGGGCGGCGCGACGCATGGTGTCGAGCTCCGTCTCGTCCTTGCGCAGCCGCATCTCGTCGAGGATCGCGAGCAGGTCGATCGCGCGGGTGGGCGCACCGATGCCGGCGCGCGCCTGGGCCCGCACCTCGCCGAGCCAGAGCCGCACCCTGGCGTCGAGGGTCTCGTCCGCGCCGAGGGCATGGAAGAGCGCCCCCCGGTTGGCGAGCAGCCGCGGGATCTCCTCGTCGAGGCTGCCGATGGGCAGGGCGCGGTCGAGGCCGAAGTGCTCGGCCGCCGCCTGCGGACCGTAGCGAAAGCCGTCCCAGATCTCGCGCTCCTCGTTCTTCTCGCGGCAGAAGAGGATCGATTCCGCACGCTCGGCATCGGCGACGATCACCAGCACCGCCTCGGGCTCGGGGAAGCCGGTGAGGTAATGGAAGTAGCTGTCCCAGCGATAGGGATAGTCGCTGTCGCGATTGCGCATGCGCTCCGGCGCGGTGGGCAGGATCGCGACCCCGCCGCCGGCGGCACGCATCGCCTCGATCACCGCCTGGCGGCGGGCGGCCCGCGCCGCGGCCGCGCTCGTCTGTACTGTGGGTGTATGGGTCATGGCGTCGATCATTGTGCACCGAGAACGAGATCAGGTCCGGAGTTGCGCGTCGAGCAGCGCCAGTCGCCCGGGCGTGCCGACATCGGTCCAGCGCCCGTGGTGGACGAGGGCGCCGGCGCGGTGCTCGCGGGCGGCCGCGCGCAGCAGGGGCGCGAGCGGCGCCGGCGTCCCGGGTTCGATGCCGGCGAACAGTGCCGGCGCGTACACGCCGATGCCGGCGAACGTGAGCCGTTGCGGCGCCTGTTCGAGCAGGCGGTCGCCGTCGATACCGAAGTCGCCCTGCGGATTGTGCGGCGGATTGGCCACCAGCACGCACCAGGCGAGCAGGTCGGCGGCGCGCATCCGTGCCGCGATGCCCGCCGCGAGGCGGAAGTCGAAGTCGCAGAAGATGTCGCCGTTGACGACGAGGAACGGCGCCGTGCCCAGCAGGGGCAGGGCGGTGGCGATGCCGCCGGCTGTCTCGAGCGCCGTGGCCTCGGGCGAGTAGCGGATCCGCGCGCCCAGGGCGGAGCCGTCGCCGAGCGCGGCCTCGATGCGCTCGCCGAGCCAGGCATGGTTGATGACGATGTCGCGGATGCCGGCGCCGACCAGGGCGTCGACGTGGCGCGCCAGCAGCGAACGGCCGCCGACCTCGAGCAGCGGCTTGGGCACCGTGTCGGTGAGCGGGCGCATGCGCTCGCCGCGCCCGGCGGCGAGGATCATCGCCCGCGGCGGCTCAGGACGTGTAGCCGACACGCGGTTGGTCCGCCTCGATCCGGTCGACCAGGCGGGCCAGGCCGCCGAGCGCGCCGTATCGGCCCAGCGTGCGACGCAGGTAGCCGAGCACCCGGGGCATGTCGTCGAGGTAGCGGTGCTTGCCGTCGCGATGGGACAGGCGGGCGAAGATGCCGAGCACCTTCAGCTGGCGCTGCACGCCCATCCACTCGTAGTCGCGGTAGAACTCGCCGAAATCCGGGGCCACCGGGAGCCGGGCGGCGCGGGCGGCCTCCCAGTAGCGCACCACCCAGTCGATCTCTCGATCCTCGGGCCAGTCGACATAGGCGTCGCGAAACAGCGAGACGGCATCGTAGGTGATCGGACCCTCGACCGCATCCTGGAAGTCGAGGATGCCGGGCCCGTCCTCGCCGAGCACCATCAGGTTGCGGCTGTGGTAGTCGCGATGCACATGGACGACCGGCTGGGCCAGGGCGGCGTCGACCAGGCGATCGAAGGCCTCGCGCAGGCGGCGCCGCTCGTCGTTGTCCAGCACGACGCCGCGGTGGCGCGCGACATACCACTCGGGATAGAGCTCGAGCTCGCGCATGAGCAGGGCGCGATCGTAGGGCGGGAAGCCGCCGGGCCGGCCGGCTGCCTGGAAGCGCACCAGCGCGTCGCTGGCCTCGCGATAGAGGCGGTCGGCATCGCGACCCTTGTCCAGGGCCAGGCGCTCGAGGTAGGTCGTGGCGCCGAAGTCCTCGAGCAGCAGGAAGCCGCGTTCGAGTTCGGCGGCGAGGATCCGCGGCACGCGTACCCCGGCCGCCGCGAAGACTTCCGCCGCATGGACGAACGGGCCGCAATCCTCGGCCGGCGGCGGCGCGTCCATCGCGATGACGCTGCCTTCGCGTTGCCGGTCGATCCGGAAGTAGCGACGGAAGCTCGCATCGGTCGAGGCGGGCCGGATGGTGTCCACGCGCAGGGGATGGTCCTTGCCGAGCCGTGCCAGCCAGGCGCAGAGTTCTTCGAGGCGCGCGTCGGGATTCATGGCATCGGGGGTGGGATTCTGGCCGGCGCCGCCAGGCGCGCTGCGTGTCGGGCCGTGGCCGGGCGCTTCGTATAATAATCGATCGTTGCCGCACACCCGCCATCGGCCAGCCCCCGAATCGCGTGACCAGCCTTCCCCCGCGTCGTCGTCCCGACCCGCCCCGTCGTATCGTGCTGGCGTTGGCGGCGGCGTTGGCGCCCTGCGTCGCGCAGGCCCAGTCGTACGGTCCGGGGCCGGGGCCGCTCGAGCTGCGCATGGACCCGGCGCTGGGTGCGAGCGATTCGGCGCCGTCGCAGTCCGGCCGACCCATCTTCGCGCGGGCGAACGAGGCCAGCGGTCGCGCCGACCGGGCGCTCACCCTCGAGGGCAACGCCGAGATCCGGCATGCGGGCACCGTGGTGCGAGGCAATCGCATCACCTGGTACGAGGACGACGAGGAACTCGTCGCCGTGGGCAACGTGAGGGTGGTGCGCGGCGGCAGCGTGTTCGTGGGTGAAGGCCTGCAGCTGCGGCTCGACTCGAGCACCGGCAGCTTCCGCGCCCCGACCTACGAGCTGCCGCTCTACGATGGCCGCGGCGAGGCCGACCGGCTCGATTTCCTGGGGGGGCGCAGGGTCGGGCTCGTCAATGCCACGTACACCACCTGCGAGCCGGAGGATCCCGACTGGTACCTGCGTGCCGACAAGCTGATGATCGACGAGGAGCAGGGCGAGGGCCGCGGCCGCGGCGCGCGGCTCTATTTCAAGGACCTGCAGCTGCTCGGCGTGCCGTATTTCGGCTTCCCTCTCGGTGAGCGGCGCCGTTCGGGAGTGCTCGCGCCGAGCTTCTCCATGAGCTCGACCACCGGCGCCGAGATCATGGTGCCGTACTACTGGAACATGGCGCCGAACCACGACCTGACGCTCCGCCCGCGCATCATGGCCAAGCGCGGGATGATGCTCGGCGGCGAGTACCGCTACCTCGAGCCGAACTACTACGGCTCCTTCGACGGCGACTTCACGCCGAAGGACAACGTGACGGGCGAGAAACGCTACCAGTGGTCCTGGCTCACCAACATCACGAACCTCGGCGGCTGGGCCGGCCAGTTCAACTTCAACGGGGTGTCCGACGACAACTACTTCGTCGACTACTCCCGCTCGATCATCGACAGCGCCGAGCGCTCGCTGCCGCGCGACGCCTTCCTCGTGCGCGCCTTCGGCGACTGGACCGTGCTGGGGCGCATCAGCAAGTGGCAGAACATCCTCGAGGCCCGGCTGGCGCCGCCCTACGAGCGCGAGCCCCAGCTCATGGCGAAGTACACCAAGCGCGAGTTGTACGGCTTCGACTTCACGACCACGCTCGATACCACCCGCTTCGTGCGACCGCTGGAGGGCGCGGTCGAGGGCACCCGCTTCGTCGCCGACAACGCGATCAGCTACCCGCTCATGCTGCCGGGCGGATTCGTGGTGCCGCGCGTCGGCCTGCACCTGTCGAGCTATCGCCTGGACGGCAACCCCCGGGGCGACGACCAGCTCGATCGCGCCGTGCCCACGTTCTCGCTCGATTCCGGGCTGGTGTTCGAGCGCGACACCGAGGTCTTCGACAGGCCGATGCTGCAGACGCTGGAGCCGCGGCTGTTCTACGTGCGCACGCCCTATCGCGACCAGTCGGCGTACCCCGTCTTCGACACCGGGGTGGCGGACTTCAACTTCGCCCAGCTCTTCTCGACCAATACCTTCGTGGGCAGCGACCGCATCGCCGATGCCAACCACCTGACGGCCGCGGTGATCTCGCGCTTCATCGAGCCCGCGACCGGGGCCGAGCGCTTCCGGGTGGCACTGGGCCAGCGCCTCTACTTCAATCCGCAGCGCGTGGTCCTGCCGGGCACCAGCGTGCCGACCGACCGGCGATCGGACGTGCTGCTCGCCGCATCGGGCGACTTCGGCAATGGCATGACGCTCGACGGCGGCCTGCAATGGAGCGTGCGCGACTCGCGCGTGCCGCGCTTCTCGCTGTCGTGGCGCTACCTGCCCGAGGCAGGCAAGGTCGTCAACGTCGGGCTGCGCTACCTGCGCGACGAGATCGGCCAGTTCGATACGTCCTGGCGCTGGCCGCTGTCACGGCGCTGGGTCGCGATGGGGCGGCTCAACTACTCCTGGGCGGACACCGCCCGTGACCCGCTGACCCTGGCGATC
>DAIMFM010000011.1:13789-22534 GCA_036724585.1 Burkholderiaceae bacterium
ATCGTCGCGACTGCTGGACCGCCCGCATGGTCGTCCAGCGGTTCACCACCGCCGCCTTCGAGAAGACCACGGCCTTCTTCCTGCAGCTCGAGCTCCATGGCGTCGGGCATCTGGGCTCCGACCCCTTCGATATACTCACGCGGAACATCCGGGGCTACCAGTCTCCCACCGACCGTCCCGCCCAGCCAGGCCGATTCTTCGGATACGAATGATCCCCATCCCCAAGCTGATCCTCGCGATCGCGACCCTCGTCGTCGCATCGCTCGCGCCGCAGGCGGCCACTGCCCAGCAGCCGGCGCTGGTCGACCGGGTGGTGGCGATCGTCAACGACGATGTCATCACCCAGGTCGAGCTCGATGCGCGCGTGAAGCAGATCCGCAATCGGCTGCGACGCCAGAACACCGAGGCGCCGCCGCCGGGCGTCCTCGAGCGGCAGGTGCTCGACCTGCTGATCGACGAGCAGATCCAGCTGCAGCTGGCCCGGGAACGCGGCATCCGTATCACCGAGGCGCAGCTCGACCGGGTGGTGGAGCGCTTTGCCGCCGATGCCGGCCTCAACGTCGAGCAGTTGCGCGCCCGGGTGGCGGCCGAAGGCATGAGCTTCGAGGCGTTCCGCAAGCAGTTGCGCGGCGAATTCCTGCGCGCGCGCCTGCGCGAGCGCGAGGTCGACGCGAAGATCAACGTCAGCGAGGCCGATGTCGATGCCTGGCTCGCCGCCGCAAGGGGCGGCGCGCAGGGAGCCGAGGCGCCGGTCGAGTACGAGGTCGGCCACATCCTGCTCGATCTCCCGGAGGAGGCCCCGGCGGACGAAGTCGAGCGCCAGCGCGAGCGGGCGCGGCAGGTTGCCGAGCGGCTGCGCGCCGGCGCGGACATCGCGCAGGTCGCGGCCGACGTCTTCGGGGCGGATGCGCAGGGGCGCCCGGTCTCGCTCGGCTGGCGCGACGCGAGTCGCCTGCCGAAGCTCTTCCTCGATGCGATCCGGGGGCTCGAACCGGGCGGGGTCGCCGACCCGGTACGCAGCCCCAACGGCTTCCACGTCCTGAAGCTGCTCGGTCGGCGCGAGGCCGCCGGCAGCGGCACCGTTTCGCCCGCCATGGCGCCGGTGGTGCAGACGCACGTGCGCCACATCCTCGTGCAGCCCAACGAGCTGCTGCCCGAGGCGGAGGCCTTGCGTCGCCTGGCGGACATCCGCCAGAGGGTGCTGAACGGCACCGCCTCCTTCGAGGACATGGCGCGCCAGTACTCGAGCGACGGCAGCGCAGGTCGCGGCGGCGACCTCGGCTGGGTCTATCCGGGCGACACCGTGCCGGAATTCGAGCGCGCCATGAATGCGCTCGAACCCGGGGAGGTCAGCGAGATCGTGCGCACCCCCTTCGGCCTGCACCTCATCCAGGTCCTCGCGCGGCGCAACGACCAGGCGTCGCCCGAGCGGCTGCGCCAGGCGGCGCGCCAGGCGGTACGCCAGGAGCGCTCCCAGGAGGCCTACGAGATCTGGGTCGAGCAGCTGCGCGACAGCGCCTACGTGGTGATCCGCGACGAATGAGCCGGTCGGGCGCGCGACGGCCGGCGCCCGTGCGACGTACCCGGGCCGGCGTCGTCGCGCGCCGGCGCTTCGGGCAACACTTCCTGGTCGATCTCGGCGTGGTCCATGCCATCGTCGAGGCCATCGCGCCGCGTCCGGACGACACCATCGTCGAGATCGGCCCGGGGCCCGGCGCCCTCACCGACGCATTGCTCGCGCGCATCGGGCACCTCGATGCGATCGAGATCGATCGCGACCTGGCCGCCGCACTGGCGGCGCGCCACGGCGGCGAGCGGCTCACCCTGCACCGGGCCGATGTGCTGGCGTTCGACTGGCGTGCGCTCGCGGGCGATCGGCGGCTGCGCATCGTCGGCAACCTGCCCTACAACATTTCCACGCCGCTGCTGCTGGGCCTGGTCGAGCAGGCCGGCATCGTGGTCGACCAGCACTTCATGCTGCAGAAGGAAGTCGTGGCGCGCATCGTCGCCGATCCCGGGAGCGCCGACTACGGCCGGCTCGGCATTCTCCTGCAGGCGCGCTACGACTGCGAGCGGCTGTTCGGCGTCCCCCCCGGAGCCTTCGATCCGCCGCCCCGGGTCGAGTCGGCCGTGCTGCGGATGACGCCCCGGCCGTGCCGGGTGCGCAGCATGGCGGCCCTGTCGGAACTGCTCGCCGTGGCCTTCGGCCAGCGTCGCAAGATGTTGCGCGGCCACCTGATTCCCTGGCTGGGCGAGCGCGGGATCGCGGACGCCGCGCTCGAACCGACCCGCCGCGCGGAGGAGATCGACCAGCGGACCTGGTACCGGGTGGCGGACCGCCTCGCGGAGCGCGCCGGCGCCTAGCCCGGGGAAGGATCGCGGCCCGCACCGATGGCGCCGGGGCGCTCGTACTTCGCCTGCTTCACCGGCCTTCTCCTCGATCCCCTCGTCGATGCGGTTCCACAACGGCCGGCGGCCGCGGCCTTCCGTGCAGGACCAGCGCCATGGCGACGACGTCGATCGCGGCCGCCGTCATGAAGGGTAGCCGATAGCTGCCGGATGCGTCGTGCAGCCAGCCGAACAGGCTCGGTCCGAGGCAGGAGACGATGCCGATGGCCATCGCGCCCACGCCGTAGATCGCGCCGAAGGACGCGGCGCCGAACTCGCGGCGCACGATGATCGGCGACAGCGTCGTCACATTGCCGATGGTGACGCCGTAGGCAAGGCTGGCGGCGACCAGCGCCAGCGGCGAGGTCGCGAAGGCGAGCAGCCCCAGCGCCAGGGCCCCGCCGCCGAACATCGCGGCCGCGGCCACGCGCACGTCCACGCTGTCGGAGAACCGCGCCAGCACGAGGCGGCCGACGAAGGCGGCGATCGCGGTGGCCGAAACCAGTCCGGCGGCACGCGATGCGCCCAGCGTCGGCGCGGCCAGCGCGATGTGGTGCGTCAGGAAACCGAGCTGCACCATCAGCGCCAGGCCGAAGGCGGCGATCGCGGTGCGGAACTGGCGGGTCGCGATCGCCGTGGCCCGGTCCCACCGGCGCGGCTCGACCTTCGGCCGAGCCGGATCCGGCCGCATGCCGTCGGGCAGCAGCCCGAGGTCCTGGGGCCGGTGTCGCAGTACCTTCCAGGCCAGCGGCAGCACCACGCCGATCACGGCGATGCCCGCGAGCAGGGTCGCCTGCCTGAAGCCCAGCAACTCGATGCTGCCCGCGAGCAGGGGCAGGCCGAGCATGCCGCCGAAGCTCGCCCCGAGCAGGGCGATCGTCACCGCCCGGCCCTGGGGGCGCTCGAACCAGGGCGCGAGCGTGGTCGTCAGGGCCGTGGAGCCGAGGCAGGCATAGCCGACCCCGGTGAGCATGAAGATCGCGTAGACCTGCCAGGGTGCGGTGACCCGTCCCAGCAGCGCCACGCTGGCGCCCATCGCCAGCGCGCCGACGATGAAGACGCCGCGCGGCCCCTTGCGCCCGATCACGCTGCCGACGGGCATCGAGAGGCAGGCCCCGGTGAGGTAGAACAGCGTGATCGCGGACGAGACCACCCCGATCGACCAGCCGCGAAGCTGAGTGATCGAATACAGGTAGACGCTCACCCCGAACACGCCGAGCGTCCAGCTCAGCATCGCGACCAGCAGGCAGGCGGCGACCATCCACCAGCCGTAGAAGATCCGTTCGCGCGCTGCAGCGCTCAAGCGATTCCCGTCCGCCTGCGCCGCGCGATCGCGGCCCGGGAAGCACCGGGCGACCACCCCGCGGTTGCGCCCGCGGGCAGCGAGGCGCGCATCACGCGGTTTCGATCAGCTCGATCTTGTAGCCGTCGGGATCCTCGACGAAGGCGATCACGGTGCTGCCGCCCTTGACCGGGCCGGCCTCGCGCGTGATGCGTCCGCCGGCGTCGCGAATCCGCTCGCAGGTGGCGGCGACGTCGGGCACGCCGATCGCGACATGGCCGTAGGCGGTGCCGAGCTCGTAGCTGTCGACGCCGTGGTTGTAGGTGAGCTCGAGCACGGCGGTATCGCGCTCGTCGCCATAGCCGACGAAGGCGAGCGAATAGCCCTGCTCCGGGCGCTCGGTCGTGCGCAGCAGCTTCATGCCGAGGACCCGGGTGTAGAAATCGACGGAACGCTCCATGTCGCCGACTCGCAGCATGGTGTGCAGGATTCTCATGGCCTTGACCCTCCTTGCGGGCCGCCGCGTTCGACCCGGTGCGCAACCGGTGTCACAGCGCGGCGCCCTCTTCGTGCAGCGCCCGCAGTCGCTCGCGGGCTTCGCGGTAGCCGGGCATCAGCTCGCCGACCGTGGACCAGAAGTCGGCGCTGTGGTTGAGTTCCTTGAGATGGGCGACTTCGTGGGCGATGACGTAGTCGATCAGCTCGAGCGGAAAGTGCACCAGCCGCCAGTTCAGGCGGATGACGCCGTCGGCGGTGCAGCTGCCCCAGCGCGTACGGGCCGAGGACAGCCCCCAGCGCGCCGGTTTGCGGCCGAGGCGCTCGCAGAAGACGGGCAATCGCTCGCCGAAGATCCGGGTGGCCTCGGCCTGCAGCCAGGCGTGCACGCGATCGCGCATCTGGCTGCTGCCCGCGCCCGGCGGCAGGCCGATGCGCAGCGCGCTCCCCTCCTGGACGACTCCGTCGGTCCGGGAGCAGAGCTTCATGCGCAGGCTGCGACCGAGGTAGCGCAGCGACTCGCCGTCGTGCCAGCGTATCGCGAGGCGCTCGCGTCGCTGCTGGTACTCGCGCCATTCGACCAGCTTGGAGAGGATCCAGCCGGACTTCTCCTGCAGCGCGCCGTCGAGTTCGCGCAGCGGATACCACGATGGCGCGGCGACGGTCAGGCCGCGCGCGTCGATCTGGAAGCCGAGCGTGCGGCGCCGGCTGCGCTTGAGCAGGTACTCGACCCGCTGCCCCTCGAGCAGCGTGCTGCGCTGCCCCGCGCCCGGGGGCAGCGTCGGTATCGGGGCGATCGCCTCGAAGGGCAGGGCGAGCTGCAGGGAGCCGGCGCCGGCCAGGGGTTTGCTGCGCTTGCCCTTCATGCGTGGAGTGCCTCGCCGTCCGCGACGTAGGCATGGGGACTGATGCGTCGCATTTCGGATTCGATCCATGTCTCGACGCGTTCGCCGAGTTCTTCCGCACTGAGCGTGCCGGGATGGATGGGGGCGCCGATGGAGACGGTGACCAGCCCGGGACGCTTGATGAAGGCGTTGCGCGGCCAGCGTTCGCCGCTGTTCACCGCGATGGGCACCACCGGCGCGCCCGTGCGCGTGGCGAGCCGGGCGCCACCGGACTTGTAGCGGCCCTGCGATCCGACCCGCGTGCGGGTCCCTTCGGGGAACATGATGATCCAGCGTCCTTCCGCCAGCTTGCGAGTACCCTGTCGCAAGACTTGCTCGAACGCGTCGGCTCCCTTGCGGCGATCGATGTGAATCATGTCGAGCAGCGCGATACCCCAACCGAAGAAGGGAATGTACAGCAGCTCGCGCTTGAACACGTAGCAGAGCTCGCGCGGCATCCAGCTCGGGTAGAACAGCGTCTCCCAGCTCGACTGATGCTTGGACAGCAGGATCGCCGGCCCGTCGGGAAGGTTCTCCACGCCGAGCACCCGCCAGCGAATGCCGCAGAACACCCGGGCGCCCCAGATCACCATGCGTGGCCACCACACCGTGATCCGGTAGCGCCAGTGCAGCGGCAGCGGCGCCGCGAGCAGGCACAGCAGGGCCATGGGCACCACCGTCACCAGCTCGAACGACAACAACAGGGCCGAGCGCAGGGCGAGCATCAGGCGGCGAGCTCGGCGGCTATCGCGCCGAGGTCGACGCGGATCGTGGTGCCCGGCGGCAGCTTGCCTGCCTGCAGGGTCCGGGTGCCCTTGCCCGTGAGGACCAGGATACTGCGACAGCCGGCGGCATGGGCGGCCTGCAGGTCGCGCAGCGAGTCGCCGACGACCGCGGTCTCCTGCGGATCGGCGCCGAAGCGCCTGAGGATGTCGAAGATCATCCCGGGGCGCGGCTTGCGGCATTCGCAGTTGGAGTCGGCCGCATGCGGGCAGAAGAAGATCGCGTCGATGCGTCCGCCCGCTTCGTTGATCGCCTGGTGCAGCTTGGCATGGATCGCCGCGAGCGTGTCGAGGTCGAACAGGCCGCGCGCGATGCCGGACTGGTTGGTCGCGATGGCGATCCGGTAGCCCGCCTTGCTGAGCCGCGCGATCGCCGCCGCCGCGCCGGGCAGGGGATGCCATTCGTCCGGGTTCTTGATGAAGGCGTCGCTGTCCTCGTTGATGACGCCGTCGCGATCGAGGATGAGGAGCTTCATGTCGCCGCCAGCTTCGAGATGTCGGCGACGCGGTTCATGAGCCGGTGCAGGTGCGCGAGCAGGGCGAGGCGGTTGTTGCGCACCCGTTCGTCGTCGGCCATCACCATGACGTCGTCGAAGAAGCGGTCGACCGCGGCGCGCGTCCCTGCCATCAGCGTCATGGCGCGGGTGAAGTCCTGGCGCGACATCGCCGCCTCGATCTGCGGGTCGAGCGACTGGACGGCCTCGGCGAGCTCGCGCTCGGCCGGCTCGGTGAGCAGGGAATGATCGATGATCGCGCCCAGGGCGCCGCCCGCCTTGCGCAGGATGTTGCCGATGCGCTTGTTGGCGGCGGCGAGCGCCTGCGCCTCGGGGAGCGTGGCGAACTCCCGCACCGCGGCCAGCCGCGCCGGCACCGCCGCCAGCTGCGCCGGGCGCAGCGCGACGACGGCGGTGATCTGGGCGCCGTCGAAGCCCTGGTCGCGCAGGTAGCCCAGCAGCCGGTCCTGGATGAATGTCTCGAGCTCCGCGCGCGCGCCCGGGTCGGCCTTGTCGAAGGCATTGAACGCGAAGCCGAGGAGCTCGGGCAGGGGCAGGTCGAGGTGGCGCTCGATGAGGATGCGGATCACGCCGAGCGCGTGGCGGCGCAGGGCGAAGGGATCCTTGTCGCCGGACGGCGACTGTCCGATCGAGAACAGACCGGCCAGCGTCTCGACCTTGTCGGCCAGCGCGAGCACGGTGCCGGTCTCGGAGGCCGGCAGTTCGTCGCCGGCGAAGCGCGGCCGGTACTGCTCGGCCATGGCGTCTACGACGCCGTCGGGTTCGCCGTCGTGCCAGGCGTAGTAGCGGCCCATCACGCCCTGCAGTTCGGGGAACTCGCCGACCATGCCGGTCAGCAGGTCGCACTTGGCGAGCGTCGCGGCGCGTTCGGCCAGCTTCACATCGGCGCCGATCCGGGTGGCGATGTCGCGGGCGATGGCGCGGATGCGGGCGACGCGCTGGGCCATGGTGCCCAGCTTCGCGTGGTAGACGACCGATTCGAGCTGCGGCACCCGGTCGGCCAGGCTGCGCCGGCGGTCCTGCTCGTAGAAGAAGCGAGCGTCGGCAAGCCGCGGGCGTACCACCCGCTCGTTGCCTTCGATGATCTGGGTCGGGTCGTCGACCACCATGTTCGAGACGATGAGGAAGCGGTTGAGGAGCTTGCCGTCGGCGCCGAACAGCGGGAAGTACTTCTGGTTGGTGCGCATCGTCAGGATCAGGCATTCCTGCGGCACCGAGAGGAACTCCTCCTCGAACTCGCCCGCGTAGACCTGCGGCCATTCGACCAGCGCCGTGACCTCGTCGAGCAGCGGGCCGACATCGGCTTCGTCGCCGAGCGATGCGCCGGCCCGGCTCGCCTGGGCGCGCAGGGCCTGCTCGATGCGTGCGCGGCGCGCATCGAAGCTCGCGATGACACAGGCCGCCTCGAGCCGGGACTCATAGGCGCTCGCGTCCGGGATCGACAGCGCGCCGCTCGACATGAAGCGATGGCCGAAAGTCTCGCGCCCGCTCGGCAGGCCGAGGAGGCTGGCGGGGACGACGTCCGCGCCGTGCAGGACGACGAGCCGGTGGGCGGGCCGCACGAAGGACACCGTGGTCCGGCCGTCGGCGAGCTGGTACTGCATCAGCTTCGGGATCGGCAGCCGGTCCAGCGCCTGCTCCAGGATCGCCTGGATCGCATCGGCGAGACGATCCCCGGCGAGCCTCGTGCGGGCGAAGAAGGATTCGTGCTTGCCTTCGCCACGGCGCTCGAGCGAATCGATCTCGACGTTCTGGCGTTCCGCCCATTTGCGCAGGGCCTGGGTAGGGGCGCCATCGGCATCGATGCCCACCTTGACCGAGGGGCCCTTGAGCTCGACGTCGCGATCGGGGGCGCGGGCGAGCACATCGTCGACGAGCACCGCCAGCCGGCGGGGTGTGGCGAAGGCCCGGTGCGCGGTCGAAGCCACGAGGCCATGCGCGTGCAGTCCCGCGGCAATCGCCTCGGCGAAGGCGTCGCCGAGCCGGCGCAGGGCCTTGGGCGGCAGTTCCTCGGTATGCAGTTCGACAAGAAGCGGCGCGGCGGTCATGGATGGGCCTGGCGGATCAGGATGCCTGCCCGGCGACGGGCGCGGTCGCGAGCATGGGGAAGCCGAGGCGTTCCCGGGAGTCGTGGTAGGCCTGCGCGACGGCCCGCGCGAGCGCCCGCACCCGGCCGATGTAGGCGGCGCGCTCGGTCACGGAGATGGCTCCGCGCGCATCGAGCAGGTTGAAGGTATGCGAGCACTTCATGACCATCTCGTAGGCGGGCAGCGCGAGCGATTGCTCGATCAGGACGCGCGCCTGCGCCTCGTACTCGTCGAAGTGGCGGGTCAGCATCGCGATGTCCGCGAGTTCGAAGTTGTACTTCGACTGCTCGACCTCGTTCTGGTGGAAGACGT